>JABFRB010000017.1 GCA_013141385.1 Bacteroidales bacterium
ATATTATACGTTTACTATTTTCATATTTTATATATTCTTTTAATATGTATTTTTTTATTTCATTCTATTTATTATCAATTAAATATTAACACTTATACATTAAATCGTTTTATTTCATAATAAACATTACTTTTATTGTAGTCAAGTACCATCCCCTGTTTTAGTTTGACTAAAGTTAAAACGAAAAAGTATTTCTCAAGATCTTTAGATATCCAGATTATTATACTTGACAAATTATACTCACATATCCTTAAATTTACAAAAATTAAAGGATATTTCTAATCAAAATACTAATTGTAAGGTTTATGTCCTTTCCTTGAATTGATCAAGTTTTTACACAAAATTGAATAGTAAATATTGACTCTTTTCAGATCTGTATGCAAGTACATTAGGTTTGGTGGGTTGCACAGTAGATGATAAAGTCCACCTGAAAAAAGGCATTAAGTCGGCTGGGATTGCTCGACAATACGCAGGCACAATAGGGAGGGTCGATAACTGCCAAGTTGGGGTGTACTTAGGCCTATGCGCAGATAAGCATGCAAGTATAACCAACGTTAGTTTTTTTTACCAAAAGAATGGACAGACGATGAGGAGCGATGCATCAAAACGGGGATACCTGAGGACATGATTTTTTCTTAACCCAAGCCTGAACTGAGCCTAGAGATGGTCAAGGAGCAAATAGAAAACGGCGATCATTTTGATTTTGCCAACAAAGATGGTTCGTACGGTAACAGGTTTACTTTTAGCAAAGGAGTTAATGCCTTGGGTAAAAAGTACGTGCTTGATGTACATAGCAATCAGCAGGTATATTTGCAGAAACCGGTTATAAGAGTACTCGAACCACAAGCAGGGAAAAGAGGGCGGAAAGCGACCTTGTCGAAACCTGATGTTCAGAGCGTATCTGTGGCTGAATACCAGAAATCACTTCGGGGGTTCATATTACGAAGAGGTCAGGATAAGGACAGATAGTCAATAACCCTACTCCACGTGGCAAGGGTATGGGTATGGGACGTACAAGGAGGAGATTTAGAAGCCATAGAGCAAACCCTCGTTATTCGTAAACCAATGCACAGAAAAGATAAGGCGCAGTACTCCCTGATCAACATCGGGGTAGACGAACAAAGTCCCGAAATGTTTGCATTCATACAAGCACAAAGATTCTGGATTAAAAGGTGCTTTAGAGGCAATAGCCATGATCTGAGAATGTCTGACTATCAAGTCAGGACGTACAAGGGATTTAACAATCATATGGTATTAACCTGTGTTGCCATGCAGTATGTGCAGCGTGAACGAATGAAAAACGCACAAGATTTGCCATTGCTCTCGTACAATGATGTTAGAATTTTACTTGCAAAAAAACACGAGAGAATATCCGTTACGATATATCCACATACAGAATAGAGCAAATATCTATACGCCACAAACAAAGAGCTAAGGATACATTAAGATTATATCAAACCGATCTACCAAAGTAGAATTAACCAATATGAGGTAATAATTGATAGATAATGATCTCATTCGCATAAAAAAACACACCTAACCTGAATATCGAAGTCTTTAAATTACATCTATGATGTTTATTCATTTCTAGGTATAGACATCCCATTTTTTATGATGACTACCCTGATTTCTTACATGTATTCAAAGTTAATACGCCTACCGAATCGTTTAACTCAAAAATAAAGGCTTTTAGATCTATGCAGAGAGGTGTTCGAGATATTCCCTTTTTTATAGGCTAACTATAATTTACGCTTGAAAACTAAATCCACAACTTTTCTATTTGACCTCTTAAAAATCAAACAATGAAAAATATGGTAAAAATAAAAAGGGGCTTAGTAAAATTACTAAAACCCCTAATTTTCTTGTAGCGAGAGGCGGGAATGATCCGCCGACCTCATGATTATGAATCATGCGCTCTAACCAGCTGAGCTACCTCGCCATCGGAATTGAGGTGCAAAAGTATAAAATTATTTTTATCCACCAATTTTTTACTTAATGAAAACAATTTGAAGATATAAGTTTTCTATCTCCTGAATATTCTTCTGAATATCAATATGTGCCAAATTAAAAAACAAGTGTTCATAAAAACATTAGCAATAAAAAAGATTAGTATCCATTTTTTCATATCTTGCAAAAAAAGTAAAAAAAGTAATAAAATTATACTTAAACTGTTTTAATAAAGAATAATAGAAAAAATCATGGAAGATGTAAAAACTTTAAACAGAATTGAACTAGAGTTTGCTTTAAACACCCCTCCTCATTTACTTTTTAATAGACTCTCAACCCCTTCGGGTTTATCTGAATGGTTTGCTGATAATGTTAATGTTTCAGGTAAAACTTATACATTTATTTGGGACAACACGGAGCTTAAAGCTGAACTTCTTGAAAAAAAGGAGAATAAAAATATCAAATTCCGTTGGCTAAGAGAGGGAGCAAGTCCAAAGAGTTTTTTTAATTTTCGAATTATAGTGCACGACCTTACTGGAGAAGTTTCACTTCAGGTTATTGAACAACTCGATGAAAATGAAGATATTAATGAATCAATTTCTCTTTGGAATTCTCAGATTGGAAATCTAAAAAGGATTTTGGGTATTTAGTGCTCTATTCACACTCCTGAAAAACAAATATTTTAGAAAAATCGCTTATTTTTGTCATTGGATTTCTAAAATAATCCTTAATTCACAGTGAAGACCTTATATCGCTTTATCATTAAATCATACATTGGCCCATTGGTGATGACTTTTTTCATCGTCATGTTTATACTTTTAATGCAATTCCTTTGGAAGTATATTGACGATTTAGTGGGTAAAGGGCTAGAATGGAAGGTTATTGCGGAACTATTGCTTTACGCTTCATCAAACCTAGTTCCCATGGCTTTACCCCTATCTACACTCCTTGCCTCATTGATGACTATGGGAAATTTGGGGGAAAATAATGAACTTCTTGCTATGAAATCGGCAGGCATTTCATTACCAAGAATATTAAGTCCGCTCATCTTTATTACAATACTAATTAGTATAAGCGCTTTTTTCTTTTCAAATAACGTACTCCCCTATACAAATCTTAAGATATCTACACTTTTATATTCTGTAAAACAACAAAAGCCCGAATTAGCAATAAAAGAAGGGATTTTCACCACAATTAATGACGTCTATAGCATAAAAATTGCGGAGAAAAACCAAAAGACGAGTTTAATGCGTCGAATAATGATTTATGATCATAGTAAAAATGAGGGTAATTTGGTTATCACCTCAGCAGATTCAGGCTATATAAAAGTTTCTAATGACGAAAAACGATTAGTAGCAACACTTTATAGCGGCAATACTTATGAGGAAAGGATCGAAAGCGCTACAAGTAAATCAGGGAATCGATCGTTTCCATCAACTAGCCAAAAATTTCAAGAACAAGTTATTGTATTCGAGTTACAAGGAAAAGGATTGCAAAAAACTGACGAAGAGCTTTTTAAAAGTAGCGCACAAACTATGAATCTTCATCAACTTGATATTGTAAAAGATTCGTTAAGCAAACAATATAGGTCAAGAGAAAAATCATTTCAGCATAATTTACATTACTCTGTATTCCAAAGGAATAAAAACACAAATAGTAAAGATAGTTTACACAAGAAGATGTTTCTCTTCCCTGATGATTCTCTCTTCAACATATTATCAAATTTAGAGAAGCAAAGAATAATTGATGTTGCAATTTCAAGTGCACGATCAACAAAAAGTTTTATTTCTTCTACTAGTGATGAGTTTTACTCTAAAGGAAAGTACATTGCAAGGCATAAAATTGAATGGAATAGAAAATTTTCGTTATCATTTGCATGTTTCGTATTCTTCTTTATTGGAGCACCCCTTGGAGCCATAATTAGGAAGGGGGGGCTGGGTATGCCTGTTGTAATATCCGTTTTCTTTTTTGTGCTTTACTACATTATAACAATCTCTGGTGAGAAATTTGCACGAGAACTTATTTGG
Organism: Bacteroidales bacterium; assembly: GCA_013141385.1. Lineage (NCBI taxonomy): Bacteria > Pseudomonadati > Bacteroidota > Bacteroidia > Bacteroidales > Bacteroidales bacterium. The sequence goes on from JABFRB010000017.1 coordinate 3,975, forward strand.
CAACCTGCTGCCGGGATGTGGCTATCATCTTTTATTTTGCTACCACTTGGTGCTTTTCTCTCATATAAAGCAACCACTGATTCTGTAATTATGAATCCTGATTTCTATACAGAATCCTTTAAAAAAATCCTACTTCTTTATAAGAAAATCCATAGGAAAATTATCGGTTTAAAGCCAACCCTCCCTAAATAAATAGATGAACATCCTGATTTTAGCCAACAAGCCTCCTTTCCCAGCCAAAGATGGAAGTTCCCTAGCTACACTCAACATGGCAAAAGGGCTTGCTAAAGTCGGTAATAAAGTTACTATTCTTGCAATTTCTACACCTAAACATCAATGTGAGCCCGAATGGATTCCAAAGGAAATAAAAGACTTAATCAATATCAAACTAATACATATTAACACAAGGATTAACCCTTTTAAGGGCATTCTGAATCTGTTTTTTTCTAGTTTACCATATAATATTGAGCGTTTCAGTAATAAAAATTACAGCATAGCACTTAAAGATATTATTAATAGCAATAAATTTGATATTATTCAACTTGAAGGGCTTTATCTTGTAACCTACCTTTTAGAAGTACAAAAGCTAACAAAAGCACCTATTGTTTATAGATCTCACAATATCGAACACGAAATTTGGGAGAGAATATCAAAAAACGAAAAAAATTGGATAAAGACTAAGTATTTCTCTTTGCTTTCGAAGCGAATTCTTAGAATGGAAATCTCAATATCGGCTCAAGTAAATGCTTTGGTTGCCATTTCTCAACGCGATGAGCAATGGTTTAAAGCAAATGACTTTAGCAAACCTACCATTTCTATACCAATGGGCTATACTAAACCTGAATTAATTAATTCTACTGGTTTAGCTAATAGTGATATTTGTTTCATAGGCTCGTTAGATTGGATTCCAAACCAAGAAGGTTTATATTGGTTCTTAAACAATGTTTGGCCAAGAATACTTAATGAATGTCCCAGCGTATCTTTCCATATTGCAGGTAGGAATACCTCAAAATCAATTGTTGAAAGATTAAAAAAGGAAAAAAGTGTAATCTTTCATGGCGAAGTGGAAAGTGCAACCGAATACCTTAGTAGATACTCCCTTCTAGCAGTTCCAATCCTATCAGGAAGTGGAATGAGGGTGAAAATTGTTGAAGGAATGATGCTAGGGAATGTAATTGTTACCACTTCCATTGGACTCGAGGGAATATCTGCAACGAATAGAGAACAAGTTATTATTGCCGATGAACCTAAGGATTTTGCAGAAGCAATTATCGAATTGATTCGTATTCCGGCATTAAAGAATAGTATTGCAAAAAAAGCTCGTATTTTTGCAACCGATAATTTTGATACCTCTGCATTAGCAGAAAAGTTGGAAGCTTTTTACAAAAAACTTATTTAAAGGTGGTCAAGTTTATTTTTTGGTTATTCATTGGATTACTCATCTATAGCTATATTGGTTATACAATAATCATACTGTTTATATCTTTTATCAAGAAATTTTTCCCTTCAAATAGAGGCAGCAATAAGGAGAACTCAGCATCTAAATTTCCTGAGGTAACAATAATTATTGCCGCATACAATGAAGAGAAAAACGTTGACGAAAAAGTTAAGAATACCTTTCAACAGGACTACCCTCATGATAAAATAACACAGGTTTGGGTTAATGACTGTTCATTTGATAAAACTAAGGATCTGGTAGCAGAATACCCGAATGTTACCCTTTTAAATCAAATCGAACGACAAGGGAAAGTTGCTGCAATAAATTTTGCAATGCAGTACGTTAAAACACCTATCGTTATTTTTTCGGATGCAAATGCCATGCTTTCAGCAGAAGCTATCAATAATATAGTTAAACCCTTCTCCAATCCTAAGGTTGGTTGTGTTGCTGGAGAAAAAAGAATCCTAATGAACCCCATTGAGAACGCTGCTGCCACAGGTGAAGGAATTTACTGGAAATACGAATCTTTTATCAAGCAAATAGAATCAACCTGTGGTTCTACACTTAGCGCAACTGGGGAACTTTATGCAATTCGAACTGAATTATTTGAAGAGGTTAAAAAAGATACCATACTCGATGATTTTATTATTTCAACCCATGTAATTAAAAAAGGATATTTGGTAAAGTATGTACCTGATGCCTATGCTTGCGAAAAAGCCTCTGCAAATATTAATGAGGAAAAAAAGAGAAAAATTCGAATTGCAGCAGGAAGTTTTCAAGCACTTTTTAGAAGTATGGAGTTATTAAACCCACTTAAGCATCCTCTTTTCTCGTTCCAATTTTTTTCACACAAAATCTTAAGATGGTTTGTACTACCTATTTCCCTCCTGTTGCTGCCCATATTAAACGTGTTAATTCTCCTTTTATACAGTCAATCCACTATATATCAAGCAATTCTCATAATTCAGATATTCGTATTATTAATGATTTTTTCGGGTTGGCTATTTAAAGATAAACAAATATCAACAAAATGGGTGTTTCTTCCTTTTTACCTTTTCATGATGAACATTTCAATTGTGCAAGGGTTTATTCGCTATGTTAATGGGAAACAAAATGTAAAATGGGATAAATCCTTAAGACAAACCTGACAAATGTTATGTATAGTTTTCAGTTCAATATGCTATTTTTGCATCAATTAAAAACAAAAATATAGATGAGCATCAAACAACAAAGCAACACCGAATTCAAGCTTAACACAATATCTGAAGCACTTGAAGAACTTAAGGCAGGTAAAGTTATTATTGTTGTTGATGATGAAGATCGGGAAAACGAGGGGGACTTTATTGTAGCCGCAGAACTTATTACTCCTGAGATAGTTAATTTTATGGCCAGATATGGCCGAGGACTAATTTGTGCTCCAATTCCCGAAAATCGTTGCGTTGAACTCGACCTAGGATTAATGGTTGGTAATAATACAGCACTTCACCAAACTCCTTTTACTGTCTCAGTTGATTTAATTGGACAAGGTTGTACAACAGGAATATCTGCATCTGATAGGGCAAAAACCATAAAAGCTCTGGTTGATCCAACAACAAAACCAGAAGATTTGGGTAGACCTGGGCATATATTCCCATTAAAGGCAAGAGAAAAAGGGGTACTCAGAAGAGCTGGTCATACCGAAGCGGTTGTGGATCTCACTCGCTTGGCAGGATTAAACCCTGGAGGAGCCTTAGTCGAAATCATGAATGATGATGGCTCGATGGCTCGATTACCAGAACTTATTCAAATAGCCAAACAGTTTAATTTAAAGATAGTATCAATAAAGGATTTAATTGCATACCGTTTACAATTTGACAGCATTATTGAAGTAGGATCAAAGATTAAACTTCCAACCGCCTACGGTGATTTTGATCTAATCGCTTTTAGACAAAAATCGAATGGGTTGGAACATGTTGCTCTTATAAAAGGAACATGGGATTTAGATGAACCCGTATTAGTAAGAGTGCATTCATCGTGCGTTACTGGGGATATCTTTGGTTCATATCGATGCGATTGCGGTACTCAACTCCACCATGCGATGAGTATGATTGAAAAAGAAGGTAAGGGTGTTCTTGTATACATGAATCAAGAAGGAAGGGGAATTGGTTTATTCAATAAAATTCACTCTTATAAACTACAAGAAGAAGGTTTAGATACTGTAGAGGCCAACATTGAACTTGGTTTCGAACCCGATGAGCGAGATTACGGAATTGGAGCAAGTATCCTTCGTGAGATTGGTATTCATAAAATGAAACTCATCTCAAATAATCCTGTTAAACGAAAAGGGCTGGAGGGATATGGTTTAAAGGTAACAGAAAATATTTCTCTCGAAATAGACTCTAACCCACATAACGAATTTTATCTTAGAACAAAACGAGATAAAATGGGTCACATACTACTACTCAAACCAAATAATGGTAAGCATTAATATCATTTAACTTGATAATGACCAAAGATATCAGGATAGTATATATGGGTACACCCGATTTTGCGGTTGCGCCATTAAAAACTCTAGTTGATGCTGGTTATAATATTGTTTGTGTTGTTACAGTGCCGGATAAACCCGCTGGCAGAGGTCAAAAAGTTCAATCCTCTCCGGTAAAAATCTATGCGCAAGAGAAAGGTTTAAAAATACTACAACCCGAAAAACTAAAGAATCCTGACTTTACTAGTGAATTTAACTCATTAAGTCCCGATATAGCCGTAGTTGTTGCATTCAGAATGTTACCAAAATCAATTTGGTCGGTACCTAAACTGGGAACATTTAACCTACACGCCTCTCTTTTACCCCAATATAGAGGGGCTGCTCCAATAAATTGGGCAATTATCTATGGTGAGAAGAAAACTGGCGTTACCACTTTTATTATTGATAAAGAGATTGATACTGGAAATATTATTTACAGGGAAGAGGTAAATATTGATACGAATGATACTGCCGGGGATATTCACGATAAACTAATGGTTATCGGAGCTGAACTGGTTCTAAAAACGGTTCAAGCCATTACTGAAAAAAAGGTTAAACCAATTGCTCAACAACTATATCTTCAGGATAGCGAGCAGGTCAAATCTGCACCAAAGATTTTCAGAGAAACTTGTCGTATCGATTGGACGAAAACAGTATCTGATGTTCATAATTTTATCAGGGGCTTAAGTCCTTACCCAGGCGCTTGGACAGAGTTAATATTTGAAGATGGGACTGCGGTTCAAACTAAAATATTGAAATCAATTCAAATCGAAAAAAATCACCAACATACAAGCGGATTAATTTTAATCGAAGGGAAAAACGCACTTAATGTTGCCTGTAATAATGGCTTTGTTAGTATAATCGAAATGCAACTGGCTGGCAAACGCCCTATGAAAACCAATGAATTTCTGAACGGGCTTAGAAATGTTGCACCAATTAAAATGATTTGAATTCGAAATATTCCTGACTTAAGCTTTATTTGCGATTTACTTATCCTTAGGCTTACGTTTCCTTAATTGAATTACTTGTCCTACCTCAAGCTGCTCTCCTATTTTCATCCTATTCTTACGGTATAAACTTTTTTGCTTAATCCCATACAATTGAGAGATTGAATACATGGTTTCGCCCTTTTCAACAACATGCACTGAGTGGTTTATTTCGGCTCTGCATCGTTTTGGTTGAATGTAAATCTCCTGTCCCTCCTTTAATGCAGAATCCCTATTTAATTCATTGTATTTAGCTAACTGCCATGGCAGCAATTCAAGTTCTTTAGTTAAACTTGCGTAATCATCACCCTTCCTTACTATGATATACTTTATCCTATTACGAGTGAATATTTTTCGGTGCTTATTCATGTCAATTACAAAGTGGTCGATATCAACCAAATCCCCCATACCCTTAGTTGGTGATTCAACTTCAACGGAAATACCCTTATCATATATATATAAACTATTATCTTCTATAATCTTTATAAGCATTTCTGCATAATGTGGGTTTGTGGCATAGCCTGCCTTCTTGAGTCCATAAGCCCATCCCTTATAATCGGTTGGATCGAGATCAAATAAAAGAGAGTACCTGCGTGCACCCCTCAAAAAATCTGAATGATCTTTGTATGATGTTTCTGGATTACTATATTTTCTAAAACACTCATTACGCATATCGTCATCCATATAAATAGTAGAACCAGACCATGTATTATGGCATTTAATCCCAAAATGATTATTCGCTTTTATTGCCAATTTGCTATTCCCATTATCGCTTTCCAATAGTCCTTGAGCTAGAATAATACTAGCAGGCACTCCTTTCGTTTTCATTTGATAAATGGCAATATTCTTATAATTATCGATATATTCTTCACGTGTTAACTTCTTTTGAGCAATAGTCAAAACTGGAAAAACTAATAGGAGAATCAATAGGTTAATCAACTTCATAATTTATATTTTACTTTGCAAAAGTATTAAAATGTTGGTCAAATTGTATTATTTTTCTTAATTCATAGAACATGCGGAAAATCAGCTGGAATATTCCAAGTATTTAATACATTTGGTGGTGATTATTTGCTTATTAAAAGAAACTGACCGATGAAAGCAGTCAAAGAATCAGGATTTAAATTTATTGAATATTCTAATAAAGGCGAACTTAACCCAGAAGATATTCGATTAGTCGACTTGGCTATAGATGCTCAAAAAACAAGTTATTCCCCTTACTCTAAGTTTAAAGTTGGAGCAGCCCTTTTATTGGAAAATGGAGAAATAATTCAAGGGAGTAACCAAGAAAACGGTGCGTATCCATCAGGGCTTTGTGCTGAAAGAGTTGCAATTTTCTATGCTGGGGCAAAATACCCTGGTATTCCTATAAAAACAATCGCAATAACCGCTAGTTTTAATAATCAACTAACTATCGATCCCATTCCGCCTTGCGGTGCTTGTCGTCAGGTGATGATTGAATCAAGAAATATTGGGAAAAAACCAATAAAGGTAATAATGGTGGGTAGTCAAAAGATTTACGAAGTTGAAGATGTTTCTTTTCTACTTCCATTTAATTTTTCCAACGTTAACGATGCTGTTAAGTAAAGTTTTTTAGAACAAAACTCCTGTTTATTAAATTGTTGACCGGTTATAAATTAAGCCTTTAGAGGTTGTTTTTTATATTAGAAAGGTATCTAACAACCTCAACAAATAATTGCTACAAGGCCAAAAATTCTTTCCAAAGAACATCCTCTGGGGTTTGTGCAACAATTTCAATAAATTCCCCGCTAACTGGATGGATAAAACTTACCAACCTTGAATGAAGATGAATACCCCCATCAGGGTTTGATCGAGGAAAGCCGTACTTTAGATCGCCCTTAATTGGGCATCCAATCTTTGCAAGTTGGCTTCTTATTTGGTGATGTCTACCCGTTAAAAGTTCTATTTCAAGTAGAAAGTAATTGCTTGTTTTTCCTAGCACTTTATAAATAAGCTTAGCCTCCTTCGATTCGGGTTTAACCGTATCAAATACGTAGGACTTATTTTGCTTGGTGTTTCTTAATAAATAGTGGGTTAAAGTATCACTCTCTTTGGGAGGAATACTTTTTACAACTGCCCAATAGATTTTTTTTACCTGTCCATCATGAAAAAGCTTATTCATTCTAGGTAAAACCTTACTAGTTTTCGCAAAAAGCACCGCCCCACTAACAGGTCTGTCAATTCGATGAATCACCTCAAGGTAAACATTCCCCGGTTTTTTGTCGCGAAGTTTAATAACCGACTTTATCTGCTCAATTAGTGGTTCATCGCCAGTTTTATCACTTTGAACAATATCATGATTAGTCTTATTTACGGCAATAATATGGTTATCCTCATAAAGGATACGGTCAGGTGTAAAATTCATAAGAATTATTAAGGCTAATATTGTTCTTTTTCATTAGGAAAATCGGAATTCTTAACATCATTTATATATGACTGAAAAGCACCTAGCATCTCTGCATAAAGGTTATGGTAGCGCCTTAAAAATCTTGGAGAAAATTCTTGAGTAATTCCAAGCATATCATGAGTTACAAGTACTTGACCATCTACACCATTGCCAGCACCAATACCTATTACTGGAATTTTTAAATCACGAGCAACTTTAGCACCTAATTTTGCAGGTATTTTTTCAAGAACGATTGAGAAGCAGCCTGTTTCCTGAAGGATTTGAGCATCTTCAACCAGTTTATCCGCCTCATCCTCATCCTTTGCACGAACAACATAAGTTCCAAATTTATGAATTGATTGCGGCGTAAGACCAAGATGTCCCATAACAGGAATACCTGCGGAAAGTATACGAGATACAGATTCAACTATTTCCCTTCCTCCTTCAAGTTTTACAGCATCAGCACCGCTCTCCTTCATTATACGTATTGCTGAGTTTAAGGCTAATTTCGAATTACCCTGATATGATCCAAACGGCATATCAACAACTATCAATGCTCTTTTAATTGCACGCACTACAGAAGATGCGTGATATATCATCTGATCAAGGGTAATCGGTAGTGTCGATTCATAACCTGCCATTACATTGGATGCGGAGTCCCCAACTAGAATCACATCAATACCAGCAGCATCAAGTATTCTTGCCATTGAAAAATCATAAGCCGTTAGCATTGATATTTTTTCCCCTCTATGTTTCATTTCACCCAACACGTGAGTTGTAACAATTCGAGCTTTACCTTCGATTGACATATTTTAATATTTATAAAGATTTCACATTAAAAACTTCAAATTTAAGGCAATAATTTAATTTACTCTCAAATGATCAAAGTCTTTATATTTTTTTTGCAAAATCAACAATATGACGAATTGGCAGCAATACATATAAAACAATGATTTTTAATAATTTATAATAATTATAAGCCTGACGGATATTAAATAAACTGACAATTACATCTTTTTAATAGTAGAAATTATGCCACAATTACTTAGAATTAGGCAATATATAAGGTTGGCATAATGATTGAAGTTACATGCAAACATAATTTAGAATTAACAAAAAACTCAATAGAAATGGGCAAAATAATTGGAATAGATTTAGGAACAACCAATTCATGTGTTTCTGTAATGGAGGGTAACGAACCTGTCGTAATTGCGAATAGCGAGGGGAAAAGAACAACTCCTTCTGTAGTCGGATTTGTTGAAAATGGCGAACGTAAAGTCGGCGATCCAGCCAAAAGACAAGCGATTACAAATCCTAAAAAAACTATTTTTTCTATAAAACGTTTTATGGGAGAAACCTTTGATAAGGTTACCCTTGAGGTACAACGAGTACCCTACCAAGTAGTAAAAGGAGACAACAACACCCCTAGAGTAGTTATTGACGATCGTAAGTACACCCCTCAGGAGATTTCAGCTATGGTTCTTCAAAAGATGAAGAAAACAGCGGAAGACTATCTTGGTCAAGAAGTTACTGAAGCAGTAATTACTGTTCCAGCATATTTTAGTGATTCACAACGTCAGGCTACAAAAGAGGCTGGAGAAATTGCAGGTTTAAAAGTAAGACGTATTATTAACGAACCTACTGCCGCAGCTTTGGCATACGGCCTTGACAAAAAGTCTACAGATCTTAAGATAGCTGTTTTTGACTTAGGTGGTGGAACATTCGATATTTCAATACTTGAACTAGGTGAAGGTGTTTTTGAGGTTAAATCGACCAATGGGGACACTCACCTTGGAGGTGACGACTTTGACCATGTCCTAGTTGACTGGTTGGCAGAAGAGTTTAAAAAGGATGAAGGTCTTGATTTGCGAAAAGACCCTATGGCGTTACAAAGATTAAAAGAAGCTGCTGAGAAAGCTAAAATTGAACTCTCGAGCACAACTTCTACTGAAATTAATCTACCCTATATCATGCCCGTTAATGGCATTCCTAAACACTTAGTAAGAACTTTAACAAGAGCAAACTTTGAAAAACTATGCGATCAATTAATTCAACGAACAGTTGAACCTTGCCGCAAAGCCCTTAGTGATGCAGGTTTGCAAACATCAGAGATTAATGAAGTTATTCTCGTTGGTGGTTCAACAAGAATTCCTGCAATTCAGCAGTTAGTTGAGAAATTCTTTGGTAGAGTTCCTAATAGGAGTGTAAACCCTGATGAGGTAGTTGCAGTTGGAGCAGCAATTCAAGGTGGTGTTTTAACTGGTGAGGTAAAAGATGTTCTTTTGCTAGATGTTACACCACTATCACTTGGTATTGAAACCATGGGAAGTGTATTCACTCGCTTGATTGATGCAAATACAACAATTCCTACACGAAAATCGGAAACTTTTACAACAGCTGCGGACAATCAACCTACTGTAGAAATACATGTTTTACAAGGTGAACGACCATTAGCAAAAGATAATAAAACGATTGGTCGTTTCAACCTAGATGGATTACCACCTGCACCACGTGGAGTTCCTCAAATTGAAGTAACCTTTGACATTGATGCTAATGGGATACTTCATGTTTCGGCAAAAGATAAAGGAACAGGAAAAGAGCAACGTATTAGGATTGAAGCATCATCAGGACTTACCGATAGCGAAATAAAACGCATGAGAGATGAAGCCAAAGCTAACGAGGAATCAGATAAAAAGGAAAAAGAGAGAATCGATAAACTCAATGCCGCTGACAGCTTGATATTCCAAACTGAAAAGCAACTGAAAGAATTCGGTGATAAAATACCAGCTGATAAAAAAACTCCAATAGAGCAGGCCTTAACAAAACTTAAAGAAGCCCACAAGAGTCAGGATATACCAGCTATTGAAACAGCCTCTGAAGAGTTAACCAAAGTTTGGCAAACTGCCTCAGAAGAACTTTACAAAAACACTCAGGGTCCTAGCCAAGAAGGTGGTCAAACACCACCATCAGATTCATCATCTTCAAATAATGGAGAAAAGAATAAAGAGGTTACTGATGTTGATTTTGAGGAAGTTAAATAACATACTTTTGAATCTTTTAAAGCCCCCTCCTTTGGGGGCTTTTCTTTTTGTTAGCAATAGGTTAACTTTGAACAAAAAAAGTATGAACTTCATCAGACTAGTTATCATTCTTTTCTTTCTTTCAATTGCTCCTACTTCTCAATCCAGCAATTTTTATCAGAATGATACATTATTTAATCAGAAAGATAAAAACAACCTTAAGCAAGGATTCTGGAAAAAAGTTTTTCCAAATGGAAAAATTGCCTATCAAGGTTTCTTTAAGGATGACAAACCACGTGGTACTTTTAAGCGCTACCATGAAGTTGGTACTATTAAAGCAATATTGTTATATAATAACGATGGCACATCATCAAAAGCAAAACTATTCTACACAAACGGGAGTCTTGCAGCAGAAGGGTTGTTCTTCAATAATCAGAAAGATAGTATTTGGAAATATTATAGTCCAGCTCATAGATTGGTTTTTGAGGAATCCTTTAAAAAAGGCTTAAAAGATGGTCTTTTTAAGAGTTACTACGAAGATGGAACTGCGTATGAAACCATTAGTTGGAAAAACGGAAAAATACATGGTGATTTAATTCAATACTATAAGGATGGTTCTTACAAAACCTATGTAAAATTTATTTCAGGAATTCAGCAAGGTGCTGTAAAAGTATATTACTTCGATGGGAAAATTAGGGTTGAAGGAAGTTATAAAAATGGCTTAAAAAATGGTATATGGAAAATCTATGATCCAAATGGGAAATTAACAGGAGAAATTAAGTATATCAATGGAAGTGCTGAGAATAATGATAAACTAATTGAAAAGGAAAGCGAATTACTACAACAAGTTATCTCAAAAGCAGGAACAATACCAGAACCAACAATTGAAGATTTTTTAAGGCAGTCTGGAGGATATTAATTATAAACAGCTATGCTCGCCTCTGATAAAATAACCTTATTTGAACTAAACCAGAAAGTAAAGGAAACCCTATCCCAATCCTTTCAAACAAACTATTGGATTGTAGCCGAGGTGAGCGAGGTAAAGGAGAATAGTTCAGGGCATTGTTATCTTGAACTAATTCAAAAAGATGAACTCCAGGATTACCCTAAAGCCAAAGCACGCGCAACCATATGGGCTTATACCTATAGAATGCTTAAACCCTATTTTGAAACAACAACAGGGAGATCAATCTCTTCAGGCATTAAAATACTAGTTTTAGCGGAAGTTGTTTTTCATGAAGTTTTTGGATATTCGTTAAATATAACGGATATTGAACCTAATTACACCATTGGTGATATAGAGCAAAAACGCCGTGAGGCAATTGAGAAACTTGTTGTAGAAGGCGTATTTGATATGAATAAAGGGCTTGAACTACAAGTACCGCCTAAAAGAGTTGCTGTTATTTCATCCTCATCAGCCGCTGGTTTACAAGATTTTATAAACCAACTTCATACAAATAATTACGGGTATAAAATTGAACATACCTTATTTACTGCTATAATGCAAGGGAGTTCAGCAGAAGAGTCAATTATTAATGCACTGAATAAGATAAATGAACAATACTACAATTTTGATGTAGTAGTTATTATTAGAGGTGGGGGTTCACAGGCTGATCTTGCCTGTTTCGATAGCTATTGGCTTGCTGCTCATGTTGCACAATTCCCACTGCCTATAATCACTGGCATTGGGCACGAAAAAGATATATCAGTTGTTGACTTAGTTGCCCACACCAAACTTAAAACGCCAACTGCGGTTGCTGATTTTATAGTTAGCAAATTCATTGAAGCAGAATCTATTTTGCATGATTTAAAGGATAGATTAGAATTTATTATTGAGGAAAATTTAACCACTGAAAAGCTTCAATTCGAAAGAAGATTATCCTCAATAACACCTCGGATATTTCAAGAAATATCAAAAGGCGAGATTAATATAGAACGATTATATCGAAAATATTCATATTCATTAAATCAACTCATATTAAACGAGCGCTCAAAAACAACTAAAGCGGCTAAAACGTTTGAACTTTTATCGTTAATGAAAATAGCAAAATCATATAACAACATCAACCAGTTTAAGAGTTTTTTAAATAATTATTCACTACGATACTTGGTAAATCAAAATAATTTACTGGAAATAATTCACAAGACAAACACATCATCCGATCCATCAAATATCCTCAAGCGAGGGTATTCAATCACCCTTCATAATGGAAAAATCCTTAAAGATTCAAAACTGGTGAAAAAAGGTGAAACAATAACAACCAAACTAAATAAAGGGGAGTTGAATAGTAACGTAATTTAAGCATTAAAATCCTTTCAACTCTTTCTTAAGTTTTTGCTTTTAATAGATGTTTTTTATATTTTGCCGTTTCAAAAAAAAGAAACCTTGATTAAAATTAAATTATATATCCTTTTCATTCTCGGTTCAGGTTTGATAAATATATCTGTGGCTCAACAGGCTATTTCGAGAAACAAGATTGATAGCCTTCTAAAACTTACCAAGAGCGCTTCAGAAGAGAGTAAAGTAGTCATCTACAAACAAATATCAAGTTTTTACCAAGGAAAGAACAACGACACTGTTTTCTATTATGCCAACTTATCTCTTGAATCAGCAAATATTGATAAGAGTGATAATAGTTTTTACGAAGCCTTCAAAAGTTTAGGCAACGCTTATGCCGATAAGTTTGACTATGCCCATGCACTTGAATACTTTTTAAAATCGAAAGAGTATTGTAAAAAAGCCAATAACAAATCTAATATAATTGACATCCAAATTTTAGTTGGTAAAGCATACAGAAATATTAAAAGATTTAGTGATGCAATAGATTCTTATAAAGAGGCTTATGAAGTTGCAAAAGAAATTGGAGATTTTAATAATGAAGGCACTCTTCTTTTCAAAATTGCGAATGTATACTATGATATAAATGATTTAAATAAAGCCTTAGAATATGCAATAAAATCCGCAAACATATTTATTGCCAATAATATAGAACTGGATAAAGCAAAGGCTTACAACTTTATAGGTTATGTGCATATGGTTTTAAAGAATAATGATCTTGCTGAAGAATACTATGAAAAAGCTTATAACTTATATTTGAAGGGAAATGATTTAGTGGGGCTATCTGTGGCTCTTAATAATCTAGGAGTCATGTATAGTACCAATAAAAATAATCAAAAAGCTATCGAATTTTATTCCAAATCGCTTGTTTACGCAAAACAGCAAAACGATGATGATGCTATATCCACCGCAATGAACAATATCGGAATGATTTACGTTGAAATGGGAGAAATAGAAAAAGGACTTAAATACTATTTCGAATCGCAAGAATACAGCGTTAAACTCTTTGACAAAACTGGTTATATAAATACTTTCAACAATATTGCTGCTGCCTACCTACAAGCAGGCAACTTACAAAAGGCTAATGAGTATGTGAACAAAGCCCTTCCTTTTGCAGGGAAACTTACTGACCTAGCATATATTCAGGAATGCTACCAAATACTTTCCCAGATCTATTCTATGAAAGGAATGTTCAATAAAGCGTTTGAATATAAAAGTTTACAACTAGCCTATAATGATAGCCTTTACACACGTCAGCAAACAAGTAGTATTCTTGAAATGCAAACCCGATTTGAAACAGTAGCTAAAGAAAAAGAGATTCAACTACTTAAAAAAGATAGAGAGATTGGCGTCCTTGAGGTTGAACGTCATAAAAGTTTTCAGAAATATTTAGTAATATTTTCTATTCTACTTCTTATATCAGTGATAATTTTCAGCCTAAGAATCAAACGAAAAAATAACTTACTCCTTTCAGTAAAGAATAGAGAACTTGAACAAATCAACAAAAAATTAATAGAATCTGAGCAAAATCTTATAGAACTTAATGCCACAAAGGACAAGTTTTTCTCAATAATTGCTCATGATCTAAAAAATCCTTTCAACGCACTGCTTGGATTCAGCCAACTGCTCGAACGAAATTATGATACCTATACAAAGACCGAGATTAAAGAATATATCAACGTAATTTACGAATCATCTCAAAGCCTTTTCAAATTACTAGATAATTTACTTCAATGGTCAAGAACTCAAACAGGTTCAATTACTTATAATCCAGAAATTTTTAATTTATTGCCAGTTATCAAACAGGAGATTACTTACCTTCAATTCTATGCTGATAAGAAAAAAATCGCCATTAAAGTTACAGTCGATAGCACTATCTCTGCTTTCGCAGATAAAAATATTATATCAACAGTAATCAGAAACTTGATTAACAATGCCATTAAATTCACAAATTCAAACGGTAAGGTCGAAATTAGGGCTGTTGAAACTATAAATGAAATCGAAGTATCAATTGCTGATACTGGTGTTGGCATCGATGTAGATGATTTAGAAAAACTTTTTCAGCTAAACAGCTCAATCTCAAATAAAGGAACAGCAAACGAAGAGGGAACTGGTCTAGGATTACTACTTTGCAAAGAATTCATTGAAAGAAACGGTGGAAGAATTTGGGCCAACAGCAATAAAGGTAAAGGAAGTACATTCTACTTTACATTACCAAAAGAAACAGCAATCAATTAGCATCAAAGAGTCTTTGAATTAATTAGCATTTAATTTATCATTGATTCTTGTTAAATTCTAAAAAACCTTTAATGAATTTTCAGAAAGTTCTTATATTATCTTTTTTCATTAATATTTGTTTTGCAGGAAAGGTTCATCCGCAAAGCCAAATAAGAGTTGACAGCCTTCTTAAACAGGCAAACTTATTTATTACTGAAGATCCTCTAAAAACACAAACAATTTCTAGAGAGGCAATTTCAATCTCAAAGTCTATTAAAAATCAATTATTACTAATTGACTCATACCTTACATACGCTGAATCGTGCATAAATATTACCTCATTTAATGATGCGAAAAAATATATTGACTCCGCACTTGTACTATCAAAAAAGAAAAACCTCCCAAAACAATGGATTAACTGCTTACTATTATCAAGCAGGATAGAAAGTGAAGCAGGTGAAGCAAGTCAATTCCTTAGGGTAATTTCTGAAGCTAAAAAACTAGCGAAAGAGAAAAATATAACTGAGGATGAGGTAAGAATTGAGCTGTTAATTGGCGATTTTGATAAATCAACTGGTGATTTTGATAAATCAATTATCAGCAAAAGAAGAGCATTGGAAATTGCTACAAAAGTTATAAAGAAAAATCTTATTGCCGATTCTTGGAATAGCCTAGGTAGTACTTATTGGTATTTTAGTCATTTTCAAGAAGCACTTGAATGTTACTATAAATCATATATAATTAGAGAGGATGCTAAAGATACCATCGGGTTAATTGCATCGCTAAAAAACTTGGGTTTAGTTTATCGAGAGCTAAGTAATTTTGATAAAGCCATTAGCCAGTTGAACTTAGCATTAAAACTATCGGATGAGATTAAGAACAACGAAGAAACTTCAGAAGTTCTAAATCTTTTAGGTAGTCTCCATTTTCGCTTTAACCGATACAATGAGGCCATCCTATATTACAAACAAAGTTTAGACATTAAAAACAAAAGTGGTTTTATCATTTCCTCTGCAAATACGCTTGAGAACTTAGCAAGAGTCTATTCGCAAAAATCAATGTTTGATGAAGCTTCAGAATCGCTTGATGAGGCTCTTAAAATCAGGGAAAGACTTCAGGATCAACTCGCAATCGCCTCAACGCTCAATGAGATGGGGAATCTCTATAATCAAAGAGGAAATATTGCCGAAGCGCTTAGAAGATACTTGATGTCACTTAAAATTAGGCAAAAAATCGGGAAAGATCAGGATATTGCTAAATCATTAACAAACATTGGGATAACCTACAGAAAGTTAGGCCTAACAAAAAATGCAACCATTTATTTAGAGCAAGCAAGAAGATTAATTTCCGAAGGGAAAAACCCATCAGAAGCTGCATATGTTCTAGTCAACCTAGGAAATCTATATATCGACCAAAAACAATATGATATTGCTTTAAAGATTTTTCAAGAAGCCCTCTCAATGAGAAAAAAGACAGGTGATGTTGCAAGTACTGCCAGAACAATTAGGAATATAGCGCAGGTTCAAATGCAAGTTGGGCAAATAGATCGAGCCAAGGACAACCTTAATCTCGCACTTAGTATCTCCCAAAAAATCAATAATGGTAAGGCCATTGCAGACACCTATAATGACCTAGGAAATCTTGAACGTCAATCTGGTAATTTTCAAGTAGCAATTAAATACTTCGAGAATGCAATTAAGATTTATGATGAGTCTGCCAATTTTGATGGTAAAGGGCTATGTCTAAGAAAAATTGGTGAAATTCAAATTAAGTTGGGAACACTTGATGTTGCTGAAAAAAATATTGATAGATCAATTGCCATTGGTAAAGAAATTGGCAATATGGTTTTGATCGAATATGGTTACTTGGCTAAGCATGAATTCTATAAAGCAACTAACAACTATAAATTAGCACTAGATTACTTTTCAAAACATATCAAAATTCGTGATAGTATAGACAACGCCCGAAAGAATGAGAAGAATCTTGAAGCCCAGCTCGATCTGGAACTCGACAAAAAGAAAGAAGAGATAAAATCGATGGAGGGAGAAGTTCAATACCTTAGGCAAGAGGCGCTTTTAAAAGAACTTGAACTTGAGAAGAAAAGGGTGTCGCAATATATTCTTATAGCATTTGGTATTCTAATATTAAGCCTCGCAAGTTTATCCTACCTTGGGTATTGGCAAAAGAAAAAACACAATAAAGTACTTGAAGAAAAGATTATTACAATTCGCGAAACCAACGACAGACTATATCAATCAGAGGAAGCCTTAAAACTAAATGTTCAAACAAAAGATAAACTATTTTCAATTATCGCCCACGATTTGAAAAGTCCCTTTAATGCCCTTGTTGGTTTAACCGAAATACTAAATCAAAAAGCAGGTAGTTTAAATCCAGATGAAATAAAGGAATACAGCCTACATATCAATAAATCCTCGAACAAAGTTCTAACGCTTATCGATAGTCTACTTAACTGGTCAAGGAGTCAATCTGGTAAAATAAAATTAATCCCTGAAACCATTAACATAAAGGAAGTTGCCGATTTGTGCCTTGAGGTAATTTCATTATCTGCAAAGGAAAAAAACATCACTATAAAATCGCGATTAAACAATACGGATGTAGCTTTTGCCGATAAGGAAACAATTACAACAGTAATAAGAAATCTCCTATCGAATGCAGTAAAATTTACCACAAAAAACGGGGAGGTAACAATCTGGGCTAATAGTAAAAATGAGGTGATTGAAATTTACGTTACCGACACAGGTGTTGGCATAAGTCGCGAGAATCAAACAAGACTATTTCAGGTAGATAAAAATATTTCAACAAAAGGAACTAATCAAGAATCTGGAACTGGGTTAGGATTAATTATTTGCAAAGAATTTATTGAAAAAAATAAAGGAAGTATAAGGGTTGAAAGTGAGTTGAACGTTGGAACATCTTTCATTATTACTTTACCAAATCATCCAATCAAAAACTAATTTGTATGTCGAAGAAACAACTTACTTATAGTGAGGCTATAGCTGAAATTGAGTCAATTATTAGTAAAATTGAGAATCAAGAACTTGATATTGACGAACTATCAGCTAATGTCAAACGTGTAGCAGAACTTCTGAACTTCTGCAAATTAAAACTAAAGAATACTGAAGAAGAGGTGCAAAAAATTCTCAAAGAATTTGACGATAAATAAAATCTTGCTGAGTTAAATTATTCCCACTTGCCAGCGTAAGGATTATAATTACATTTTCTAGGTTTATCAAATATATCATCCACAAATGCTCTGCAATCACTACATATGTATCTATACTCACAATCCTTACATATATGTATGTGATCTTTTGTGATTGACCAATACTTAGAAAATTCTTGTGTTTTTATTATTTTCCCAATACTATCACCGTTATTTACATTTCCATAACTATAATTGAATGCTGGACAGTTCTTTATGTTTCCATTGGAATCGATAGATACCTTTTTATTTAAGCATGTATTAAAGTGCTGTGCTTCAGTAAATGTATCAATATTTAGAGTAAACTTATCAATATCTATTTCTCCACAATCGTTACATGTTTTGATTACTTTTTTTGAATAAACAATTTTATCATTAAATGATTTTTCATTCTTGGGACTTGAATGAATTGAAACTACACCAATATTTGTAAATTCAGAAAATAATTTGTTTTCGTTTATATCATTCTCAATATTCTTATAATACTTTATAATGATATCAATATTTCTAAATATCTTATTGTTAGTATGATGAAGAATTTCACATAAATCACAAATACGTAAAATATCAAATGATCGTATCTCAATAAACTTACATTTTAATTCATCTAATTCATTGAATATCTTGCCATAGTCGTGCTTTGAGTTCTTATCAATATCTACTATTGCATTATTTATCAATTCAGGACATTCAAATTTTAGGTTTAAATCAGGGAAATTTTTAATTTCAGATATATCGCACCAAAATCCGCATTCGTTATTTTCTAAAAATTCAAAGTACTCATCTATAAACCGATGGTTTTCTTTGTCGTAATTGCGCTTAATCTCTGAAATTCCTTTGTTTTTATAAACAGTTAGTATTTCATATAAAACTTCCGGAATATTAATGAACTCTGCTCTTTGTAGATCACAAATTATATAATTGGTAAAACCTTTAACAGGTATGCAGCAAGCAAATAATTTAAAAATATCCATTTTCTATCCTTCAAAATATTTTAGAAATCGGTTTTTGTGGATACTTACAAACTGAATAATTTGTTTGATAGAAATCGCTCTTGACAAATCTATTAGGGCTACTATTTTGTAGTTTTATTCTCTTTAATAGTGAATGAGCATTAACAGGTAATTCTTTCACCAATAATCTCTTAACATTCTTATCCATTATCCTGAGAAATTAAATGTTTAGCTATTTCCTTTTCCAAATAATAGTTACATGGCTCAGAAACCATTCCAAACTGCCCTGCTGGGTTGATTTCTAAAAAAATATAATTCCCAACTTTATTTTTAATCATGTCTATGGAACCAGTTGTCAAATGAAGGTTTTGCATCAATAGAATTATCTTTTTCTCAATATCTCTGGGTAGTTTATACGGAACAAATCTATTTGGTTTATCCTCGTTGTAGTTGCGAAAATCAATTTTCGTTCGTTTATCACTCTGAGAAAATATTGCCATGGAATAGCATTTTTTATTCAAATAAAAAATTCTAATTTCATACCTTTTTTCAACTAATTTTTGAAAAAATGAAGGGGGAAATTCATCCGGAAGACCTAATATCTTCCTCTTAGATATAACATTTGTAATAGAGGTATAATAATTTCGCTCATCAAAAAAGAATAATGGGTCATTAAGGTCTTTAGAAATAATTTTTTTATGAGTATTAAAAAATTTGATCAGGTCCTTCCTTGTGGAACATATTTTAGTTTCTGGTATATTAAGTCCCACTTTGCTTGCTTCAACTAATACATGAATTTTGTTTAATGCTATTTTTGAAGGATGAGATAACCATTTTTTCTTATTCAAATACTTAAATAATAATTCTCTTAGAGATATTATGTTACTTGATTGATAAAAGATTAACTGATCCATAATAGAATAATCTATTTCACTATTGTTATACAGATCGTAAAAATCTCTATCCAACCATCTTCTAAACCAAACAAAACTTATTTTGCCAAAAGGAATTTCGATATCCTTATATTTAATCAATAGTTCTGAATTATCCAGAGAGATTTCAACATTGCCTTTTTGGGAAAATTCATCACCATTAATTCGAATAAAAAATTTTCCAAAAAAAACAATCCAATCAATTACTTCCTCTGTGGAAAGTTCTGCTTTTTCTTTTGATATTATCAATATCATTTTAGAAACAAGATCCCTTTTTAAATTTTAAGAGGCGTGCTCTAAAGAATAAACACGCCTCTTAAAATGATTCTTTGACATTAAACAGGATCGATGGAGGTTGGATCTCCTCCTCCGTCATATTGTCCGTCGCATAAGGTCAGAGTTCGGGCAAGCCCGCCTTGAATTTTCTTTAATTCTTTTTTTCCAAATTTTTTAGCATCCCTGATGCTTTCAAAATTTTTCTTGCATACAGTTTTTTTCATGCTTTTTGATTTTAAGGAATTTATAACTCAAATATATGTTTTTTAAAACAAAATGCTAAATATTTTATAAGCTCTATTCCTTTAATAAATAATAGAATATTTCTATACAATATTATAATTTTATTTCAATGAATGTAGCATTCGGCAAATACATGTATCATTTCAGTTAATACTAATACCTTCTATTGCTATTTATCTAATCCAACTTCATTTTTCTAGGTTTGATCATATTCTCCGGTTCCAATATTTGATCTAACTGCTCTTTTGTTAGAAGTTTTTTCTCAAGTACTAACTCATATACACTTCTATTATTCAATAAAGCTTCTTTTGCCAAACGGGTTGAAGTTTCGTATCCTAAGAAAGGGTTTAACGCTGTTACGAGCCCAATACTATTGTATACCATCATACGGCAACGTTCTTCATTTGCAGTTATCCCATCAATACAACGATACTTTAAAGTGTTCATCCCATTCTTAAGCATTTCAATGGATTCGAATATACTTTGAACAATAACTGGCTCAAAAACATTAAGTTCCAGTTGACTGCTATTGTTACTGTTAAATCGTTTCCAATTACCTTAAAAGCAACTTGATTAACCACCTCGGGTATTACAGGGTTTACCTTTCCCGGCATAATTGATGATCCCGGCTGCATTGGTGGCAAGTTTATTTCATTGATACCTGTTCTTGGTCCGGATGAGAGTAACCGTAAATCATTACAAATCTTCGATAACTTTACAGCTAAACGTTTAACCGCCGAAGAGTACATAATAAATGCACCTGTATCCTGTGTTGCTTCTACTAAGTTAGATGCTAAAACAATATCTAAACTTGTTATTCTTCTTAGGTGTTTAATGACCAAATCGGTATAACCAGGTTCTGAGTTAATTCCCGTTCCAATTGCAGTTGCTCCCATGTTAACCTCTAGGAATAACCTAACATTCTGGTTTAAGCGCTCAACCTCCTCCTTCAAAGTTACAGCATACGCTTCGAATTCTTGCCCTAAGGTCATAGGTACAGCGTCCTGTAATTGTGTACGTCCCATTTTAATGACATGAGAAAACTCCTTTGCTTTATTCCTAAATGATTCAACTAACGTTTCGAGCACTAAAACTAACTTCTTATTTGAGTTTATTAACGCTATTTTTACTGATGTAGGATATGCATCATTTGTTGACTGGGATAGATTTACATGATTATTAGGATGGCAATAATCATATTCACCTTTTTCATGTCCTAATAGTTCAATAACTCGATTTGCGATAACCTCATTTGCATTCATGTTTGTAGAGGTTCCAGCACCACCCTGTATCATATCTACAACAAAGTGATTATGATACTTCCCATTTCTAATCTCCTGACATGCAAGCACTAAAGCACCCTTAATCTTCTCATCAATTAATCCAAGATCGTAATTTGCTTCTGCAGCAGCCTCTTTAACCATTGATAGTGCATCAATAAGCGTAGGAAATAAATTTAATGTAACCCCAGAGATATTGAAATTTTCAATAGCTCTAAGAGTTTGAATTCCATAGTAGTACTCAAATGGAACATCCCTTTCGCCTAGTAGATCGTGTTCTCTTCTTGTTCTTCCCGATTCATATTGTGCTGCTGGGTTAACCATCCTGCTATTTACACTACGCATTCTGCGTGATATAACCCTAGCAATATTTGAGAAAATTTTCAGGGTAGTATCGGCACTTTTATTAAAAAAATCCCTATTAATTGCTAAAACAGTTGTTGGCTGTAATGCCCTTGCTGTTGTAGAATGAGGGGAATCATTTGCCCATGAACCTTCGCCCAGAAAATCTCCCTTTCCAAAAAGAGTTAGCCTTGTTTCAACCCCATAAGTATTACTCTTAAAAAGTTCTACCTCGCCAATGTAGATTATAAAAATATCTTCTCTTGGCCCATTTTCACGAAAAAGGAGATCATTAGGAACATACTTCTTTTCCTTTACACTTTTGGATAATTCTTTAAGTTCATTCTCATTTAAATCCCTAAAAAGCTCTATTCTTTTCAAGAATAAAAGAGTTTCGTTTAGTTCCATCTTTACTCCTCCGCCAACATTAGTTTCAATATTTTTACATCATGGTAAATTTAAGTAACAATTATTGAACATAGGATGTTTACCGTAGCAATAAAAAAACCTCGCTTTTTGAGCGAGGTTCATAAGAATCAAAACCATTCCTAACTTAAATTTAAATCATATTCCTGCTTTATCCTCTCATTGCAAGATTCTATAACTGTATTTTGGTTAAAGTACGAAAGAATTTTATCAAGCATCACCACCGGAGTTGTGCCAAAAGCTGAGTAACGATATATATTATTGGCAAGTTGCTTGATCTGACTTTGATTTGCAATTAATACTTGAATAGGATCAATATCTCCATATTTAACAACTCCTTGAATTTTGCTTAGTTCATCAATATTTGCGGTAATTATGTCAACAAGTTGCTTATATGAACGCGATACAGGTGTGTTTCTCCGAGAAACGATTCCCATAACCTGCATGGTTTCTGGATCAATTATTGGGCCCCCACTATTTCCAAGGCATGATATTCCATCATACTGAAAAAAACGAAGTCCATCATGGTTTGTAAAAAAGGAAGAGATAATTCCTGACCGTAACGATAAATTCGAATAACCCAAACTAAAAGCAAGCAAGGCAACTTGCTGTCCTATTGGAAATTTCCTGCGTTCGCTTAACTTTAAACTTGGAATTATTTTAAAATCCGGAAAATCGAGATTGAAAATTGAGTACCCAGTATGGTCGTCAAACACCCCTATACGAAGATCGTTAATAAACTCTTTATAAGGAATTTTCATTGATGCTACTACACTATTTGCATCATCACCTACAAATGAAATTTCAACTTTCTTTGCTTTTGGAATGTAAAAAGCAAAATCCGTAGTAACCAATGATTCATTCACTTTGAACCCTGAAAGAGTATCAATACTTATACCCCGTTCGTTTTGAAAATTCAAACTACAAACAGATCCATGACACGATTTCCAAACTTGACTAAGCATTTTGTATGGTTTTAGGTTATGGTTATATTATTAGGTCAAATATTTTTTATGATTGTTAGTAAGAACAGCATCGTTATTAAGAAAAAAATGATGAAAACACCATAATCAATCTTTACAATGGGTTCAAAATAATCCCTTAGGTAGATTCTTATCCTTTTCATTCGTTCATTTTTGTTTAATAATACTCGACTATTTTCGGTTGTTGTAAAAATTTTTGTCTATGACCATTTCAAATAATTTTAAATAAAATTCAACTATGATTTCCATTGTGGATTTGCTAAAAGAAGTCCTCGATTTATAATTGAAACCGTTTCTCTACCATATTTTTCAATCATTATTTCATCGAGATTTTCATCAAAAAACGATTCAGCAATACCTGCAATAATCCTTTTATTCTTAAAATTAAGAGTAATACGAGTAAATTGGGCAATAAATTTTTGATTAGGCTTATTTCGACTAGTTAAGACGAATGATGTATTTTCAGATTTTTCAGTATATTCTGCTAAGATTTTATTAAAACACCCACCAATAAAAATGGCATACTGCCGAGGGTATGCAAATACATCATTTAAAACACGCTCAATTAATGGTTTACATAGTTTGTAATTACACATGAAATCATCCCCTGAAAAATTAGGTGATAAAAAAGGGACTAGATCAAGTTCTAACTTTTCATCTTTCAACCTTTTCAAATCTTTGTTAATCGAGTCACCATCAAAACGAATTATTTGAAATGGTTTGATATAATTAAAAACACGCATTTCTTCAGAAAGTCTTGATTCTATATATTTTTCACCATCGGTTTCTAAAAATATATCATCTATATTTTGATGCTCGACCTGATAAGAACTAAAGTCTAATGTTTGATTAGTGTTATTCAGATATTCTTTTCGAGCATTAAACGTAATAAGGGCAATCTTTGAACGACAATTTCCAATTGAATAAAGCGAATTATTATAACAAAACTTTTTGGAGATTATGTTTTTAATTTCCTCTATAATCTGTGCTCTTCCAGCTTGAATAAGCTCTGAATGTTCTTTTTTTTCCGATTCGGTTAAATCTCTAACCAGCATTTAGAATATTTTTCACAAATGTATTTTGTCGAATATCTATAGCAAGTGGTCAAAGTAGTCAATTTTCTTTTTCAGGTCTATTAAAAAATAATAATCCTTACTACATTTGCAAACAACAATATTACCAGATGATTATGCTAATATTTAACTTTTGATCAGTCTAAATGGTTGAAAAACTTAGAAATTCCGTAGAAAAGGCATTTGGCAAGAAAATAATTTGTCAAAAAGATTGTAAATTACTTTCTAACAACATATTAGAAACAACTAGGGAGTATTTAAGCCCAGCAACTCTTAGAAGAATATTCGGTCTTCTTCTTACGAATTCTAATCCATCACGTGTCACGCTTGATATACTTTCACGTTACATTGGTTTAAGAGATTGGGAGCATTTTATCGATAACAACAGGATATCGAGTACCGGTCATAACAATATGATTGATACTTGGGATAGGGTTTTAGAAAAATCGAAAAAAATAAGCATTAATACACTTGACCATATAAAACGTAAGAGTGGTATAAGTTTTAATAAAACCATTCACAGACAATTTGCAGATGAAAGGATGAATTTTTTCATCAAAAGCGAGTATAATTCAACTGCTTTAATTGGGCCAGGTGGATTTGGTAAATCAACATTACTTGCAAATTGGTATGAAAAAAATTCAACAAAGAAAAATTTTTCAACAAACATCATCCTTTTTTTACAGGCTATTTCCCTTTATTCATTTGCAAATTCTGAGGCCTATTTTGAAGACTGGCTATTGCATCAACTAGGTCTTTCACCCGATTATAATTTTTTAAGAGGTATACTGGGTAGTGGCGTAAACCCGCCAGGAAAATTTATCCTTATAATAGATGCACTTGACGAATCAAATCTTCATGGTGCAAAAATGGAAAAAGTTTATTCTTCATTAGCTGATTTCTCACTTAAATTCTCAACGGCAGGTTGGCTTAAGATTATTATTTCTGCCAGACACTATACATGGACTAAGTTTAAACCATTTATCGAAAATAATGAAAAATGGTTTTGCATTCAACCCATCTCCTTTTCAGCGGAAGAGGCAAATATGCCTTTGCTTACATCCGATGAGATTCAAAAAATTCTTGATAATACTATTAATTCAAAATTTTCAAAAAGGACACTAGTTGAAGAGTTCTCATTGGAACTAAAAGAAACTTTATCATACCCTTTTTTCCTACAACTTTTCATTGATGTATTTCACCCCGAGAATGAGTATTTGTTGAGTGATCAGATTGAAATTTATAGAGAATTCCTTAATAAGCAAGTTTACAATGCCCAATATTCAGAAGAAAAAATTGATATACTAAACAAAATTCTAGAACTCTCTGATTATGGACTAATGCCTGATGAGGTAAAGAAAAACGTTTTAAAAGAGATTTATCCAATACATTTAAAACTTGCAGGAAACTATTTTAGAGCATATGAGGATTTGATATCTTTTGGAATTATTATTGAAGAGGATATTGAAAATAAATATGGTGGTTATAGCAAAATAATAAAAATTTCAAATAGAAATCTTTTTGAGATTTTACTAACAAAGAGCTATCTCGAAAAAGAGAATTCTATTTCTATCTCGTTATTTAAAAAAATAGCAAAAAAATATGCTACCCACGAAATTCTACCAAATCTGATTATACGACTTTATCAATTTGCATATAAGGATCGGATAGTTGAACCTTTAAAGAGTTTTTTTGAATTGGACATAAACATTCTAAGTGCAGTTTTAGCATTACCTAATATATCTATAACCCTTAGAAAAGATGAATATTTACGCAAAATTCTAATACCAATATATACAAAAAATAAAATTGCCCGAAAATATTTATTTGAAGACTATCCAGATATAAATAATATTACTGGATCATTTTCTTTCAATCTAAGTCATTATTCAAAAAACAGTTCAGATCCTGTGGAAACTTTTTATTCAAATATTTATAATGTTTACGCTGGTTTTTTTGCATTAGATGATGGAAGAATTGAAAGATTCTATAGGCAAGTGGAAGAATTTCCACAAGGTAATAATCTTAACCCGACCATCATAGGTATGTGGTTCGCCTGCAAATGTATGTACCATATTCTTATAAGAAATGAAGATCCTAAACTTATACTAGATCAAGCTTTGGAGTATTTAAATGAACTTCAGAAAAATAGTAATTACGAATATGGTACCTTCGAAATGCCTTTTTACAACGCACTTATTATAACAAACCAACACAGTATTTTAGCGAAACTAACAAAAGCCGATGAAATTGCTGAATCTAAAAAAATAATTCCTTTAAGTAAAGAGCTAAGAATTTATCGATTATATAGTAAGTTAACATTAGGTACAAAATTAGATTTGAAAGATTTTATTGAAATCGATTTGATTCTATCCCTACTCAACCCTATGTACAACTACTCATTACAAATTCTTGGTCAACTTCTAAAGGCTTCATACTATTTAAATAGCAATGAAATGACAAAAGCTTATGATTGTTACAGAAATTCTACGGAATTGAGCAATATAGCTGGTTACAGAATATTAGAAGTTAAACTAATGAAGAACCTTTCAAGAATTTTATTACAACTTGGAGAAAAAACTAAATCGCTAGAATGCAGTAAATTATCAGAACATCTAACTCGAAAAACTAATTTTAACTTTAGTAATCTTTAATTTTCTTTTTGAATGTGATAGTTAACTAAAGATTCAATAGGATATTGAATAATCCTGTTCACCTTAAAGCCTTTATCCTGAGCAATTTTATTCAAAAAATCGCTGAATACAAAACCAACTGAGCCAACTACTCCAAGTCCGTAAGTATTTAATTCGGGTATCCGCTTTAGGTGAAATTCGTAAAGTTTTTCAAACACATTATAAACCATTTGATGTATATATTCATTGCTAATATTCTCTTTTACAAAAGGAACAAATGAAGCAAGGTAAGTTGATGGCTTTTGCTGACAATATATCCGATCAAGAATATCACTTAAATTCAGGTTATATCGATTATGCAAAGATTCTGATAATTCTGAAGGTAAAAGTCCATAAAAATATGCTTGAATAAGCTGTCTACCAATATAAGCACCACTACCCTCATCACCAAGAATAAAACCGAGCGATGGAGTGTAATGAGTAACCTTCGTTCCATCATAATAGGCTATATTTGATCCAGTTCCTAAAATTGCAATTACTCCTCTCCCATCACCAAATAATGCCCTTGCGGCAGCAAGTATATCAGAATAAGCATTCGTTTCTGCTTTTACAAAAAATGTTTGAAGTGACTGTTGAGCTAAGGCACCTTTCTCATTCCCAGCACAACCAGATCCATAGAAAAATATTTTTGAAACCTCTGAGGGGTTCAAATATGAAGGAAATACAGATCTTAAGGCATTACAATAATCTTCACTACTGCTAAAAAAAGGACTTAATCCCTTTGTTTCAAAAGATATAATCGATTTATTGGGAAGCACAATCCGCCAATCAGTTTTAGTCAAACCACTATCTGCAACTACTATCATATTACTGTTCTATTTGCTTTCTAACATTTTTAAGAATAAGTAGATTCATTGGATTACATTTCATGCCTTCAACATCATTTTGAACAAAACGTATAACCTTATCATAATATAAAGGTATAACTATTGCATTATCAATAATAATTGAGTCCATCGCTTTATATAGTTTCAATCTTTTTTGTTGAGATATCTCAGATAAAGAGTTTGCGTATAGATTATCATATATTTCATTTTTAAAGTGGGTGTAATTTGGCCCGGACGGACTAAAGTTAATGCTATTAAAAAGAGCCAAATAGTTTTCAGGATCTGCATAATCGGCAACCCATGATGCTCTAAAAAATTTAAGTTTTGAATTAGCTAGCATTTCGCGGTAAGCAGCGCCTGGGTATACTTCAACTTTAATGTCGAATCCCAACTCGTTTAGCTGATGCTGAATAAACTCACAGATATCCACATAATCATCAGTTGTTGCAAGGGAGAATGAAGGTAGCGTTTTTGAAGCACTATACCCGACCTCCTTTAAAAGTTCTTGGGATAATTCTGGATTATAATGAAATCCTTTTGTTGCATCTTTGAAATCTGGCATCCCATTAGGAACAAAACCATTAAAAGCAGGATATCCAATATTGCTACGCAAATACATCATCATCTTACTTCGGTCAATACCATACCCAATTGCTTTTCGTACCTTTTGTAAAAGTAGAGGATTAGATTTAAACGATTGATTTGCACTATCAACAAGAATCCCTAAATACTCTGTATTCAGGTAAGGGCCTGTTAGTATTTTAATCTTGCCTATATATCGAGGGTTTAAATTACCATTTCTAGTTAATAACTCATCCTTTGATGCTGGGTTTACACCAGAAATAAAATCGATATTCCCTTTTATAAATTCGAGAAACTCCGATTGTTTATCGGCAATAAAAGAAATGCTAATAGACTCTAAATAAGGAAGTTTTAAACCTTTACTATCTTTTTCAAAATACTTTGAATTTCGCCTTAAGACTAACTTTTCTCCCTCCTTCCAATACTTAAAGAAAAATGGACCCGTTCCAACAGGGTGATTTCGAAACTCCTTACCATACACCTCAATAGCTTCATGAGGAATAGCGTAACAATATGGCATTGTCAACATTCCCAAAAAAGCAGGAAAAGATTTTTTTAAATATACTTGAAATACAGAGTCGTTAAGTGCAATGC
This sequence comes from Bacteroidales bacterium, assembly GCA_013141385.1. Classification (NCBI taxonomy): domain Bacteria; kingdom Pseudomonadati; phylum Bacteroidota; class Bacteroidia; order Bacteroidales; species Bacteroidales bacterium. The sequence goes on from JABFRB010000017.1 coordinate 33,311, forward strand.
AACCATTATGAGTACCCACTCTATCCTTTTCTAAAATAGATAGAACCCAAGCCCCCGGCGATGCAATCTCGGGATTGAGTATTCGATTAAAACTATAAACAAAATCTGATGCAATTACCTTTCGACCAATGCCATTAGGAAAAACCTCAGAACAATGAAAGTATACATCCCCTCTTAGTAAGAATGTAAAAATCTTTCCATCGTTTGATACTTCCCATTTTTTAGCAATACATGGTTTTACCTTTAAGGAATCATCGAGTTGAACCAATCCATTATAAAGTTGATGAGCAGGCCAAATGAGAGGTAAATTTCTGGCAAAAGCAGGATCAAGGGTTGAAATGCCTTTGCTTTCGTTGTAACGAAATACTTGCTGTTTTTTATAACTATTATTTGAATTATTACAAGCACAAAAGATAGTACCTAACAAAATCAAATATAAAAAAAAGGGGAATCTCATCAAACCAAAAATTTAAAAGACAAAAGTATTTAAAATTTGATGAGCTATTATGATCTTTTAAGAGTAATAAAAACGGGATCCTAAGATCCCGTTTTTACACCCTAAAAATTAACCTAAGAAAGCAACAGTAATAGTAACCAACTATTAACCCTAAAACCTAATCTATGAAGTTGCTTTTCATTTATATAAACGCTATATAATTAGATTTGTTTCGTACGTTTAATGAAATAAAGGTGATTTATAACAGTCTTTAATAATTATATTAATCTATTGATTATCTGATTCTTATTTAGTAAAAAACACTACAGATATTATTAATCCAAGGGAAAAATGCCTACCACTCTGGAGAGGGCAACAAGGGAGGAGTTTGATTTATAAGGTGGGAGTTTTACAATTTTATGCCTAATGTAATTTATATTTTCAATCGAAAAATTTTCAGCAGAAAAACCATAATTGTAAAAAAATGCGATGGTAGTTTTTAAAGTAGAACTTTTAACTCTTACAGTTTTTTTTGAATATCTGCTTGGATGAATATGAATAAAACGATTGTCGATTTGACCAAGCCTAATTGTCCAACTCGATCCATCTGATAAAATAATTTCTTTGTAGTCACTATCTTTTGACCTTACCCATTCTTTAAAATTATCAATGTTTAAATCAATTTCAGCAGTCATCCTACTGATTATCTGATTGGAAATGTTATTAGGATCTAGACTACCATAATAAAAATCGACATTGGTGTTACCTATATACTCTATGATTTCATGAATTTTTAAATGACTAAAATTATATAAGTCATTTGAAATCAGAGTTTCCTTTACATATCCCATATGATGCTTCCAACAATTAAAAGCAATTGGTTCGGGTAGGGTATGGTTTACTGAACTTCTCCCTATAAATGATTCATCCATTTGAAATTCGATAATTAATCAACTCAACTATGTTATCTACCTGTTCTGGGTGAAACCAAGTAATCTCTTTATCGCGAGCCCACCATGTTACCTGTCTTTTAGCGTAACGTCGTGAATTTCGTTTTATCAGTTCTATTGCATTTTCTAATGATATCTTGCCATCAAGGTAGTCAAAAATCTCTTTATAGCCAACAGTATTTAAGGCGTTTAAATGCTTAAAATCATATAAACTTTTAACCTCTGCAACCAAGCCATCTGCAAGCATATTATCAACCCGATTGTTGATACGTTGATATAGCTCCTCTCTGGGGCGATTCAGCCCAATTTTGATTAAAGTAAATGGACGAGTTTTATTAGTATTTGTTAAGAATGAAGAATAGGTTCTTCCTGTCTGCAAACATACTTCAAGAGCCTTCAAAATTCTCTGAGTATTACTTTGATCAACCTGATTATAATATTCTGGATCGATTTCTTTGAGTTGGTTTTTCAAACTGTCAATTCCCTCACTTTGAAGTCTTGCATACAGATCTCTCCTTAATTCGCTATCTGGTGAAGGGAAATCATCAATTCCCGTACAAACAGCATCAATGTACAAACCCGAACCACCAACAAGTAGGGCTGAGTTATGACTCTTATATAGGTTTTCTAAAAGATCAAGTACCTCAAGTTCAAATATTCCGCAACTATACCTATCAAGGATTGACTTATTACCTACAAAATAATGTGGTGCATTATTAAGAATAGTTTGATCGGGTGCTGCTGTTCCAATTCTCATCTCCTTATAAAACTGACGTGAATCTGCCGATAGAATTGGGGCATTGAATTGGTAAGAAAGCGTAACACTGAGATCGGTTTTACCAACTCCTGTTGGGCCAAGTAAAACTATAAGAAACTTTGACTCTGTTGGCATTTCTTTGATTTAGGTATCTCAGCTTCAAAGGCTGATTAATTGCCAATAATTAGCAAAGATATTTGACTGCAAGTAAACTAAATTATATATCAGTTCTAAGAATCATCACCATCAAATCCTTCTGAACCATAATCAGATTCTTGCGAATCAAACTCATTTAAGATATCATTGATAAAATTATCATCATTCACTGGATCTGTCGATATATTTTGAAATTCTGACTGCAAAGGAGGTTCACCAACCGACACTGAACAAATAGGATATTTCTTCTTACAATCAGGTGTGTAAATATCCATCAATTCAATAAAAAAAGAGTTTTCAGTTAAGATGTCATAAACATAGAGCAATCGTTCTTTCTTTTCCTTCATTACCTCTTTGATTTTGATCGAATCCATAGGAATAGCAGCTGGTCCCCCGTCATTCTCCATATCGATTAAAGTTAACTCTAACCCTTTATTCCAGTTCTCATCGGCAAGGAAGAATGATGCTAATTGAGATGAATCGTATTGAAGGTTATCCTGAATGATTTTATGAAGGTCTAAAAATGTTTGATTTGAGTCGACCTCATAATCCCGTAGGAAAACTCTTTCGTCGCCAGAAATCATTCTAAACTTATAGATCATATACGGTAATATTTGATTGCCTTATTTGAATATTTTACTATTTGCTGTATAAAACTGGAATTTATTAGTTAGAGTTTGCCCAAGAATTCTATAGTATCAATACCATCAGCAAACTCATCTAATTTTGGGTTTTGGCTTGTTCCAAAAGAGATAGCGCCTGGAATTAATTCACTATTTCCAACAATACATTGCAATTCATTACGATGATTATCGATATAAATCAGAACATCTTCAATTTTTTCATATTCTTGAAAATGAACAACTCCCACTGTTGAACCAATGGATTCATTCTGTTTCAAAAGCATAAAATCTGTATCGATGTGATCGATTAGGTTCATTAGATTCATCGTTTTCTGAAACTCATAATTATTCATATACTTGTTATGAGTATCGAGGTTTTGCCATGTCTTAAAAGCCTGTAACATTGAAAAAAAAGAATAACCCTTAGGAACCATTAATTTAGAAACATTCCTACAACCCAATCCAAAATACAGGAAAATATCATCGCTAAGATGAGTTAACTCATCATCAGTTTCCTTTCCTGTAATAACAGCAATGCTATTCCTATGTTTACGAATGATTGTAGGGTAATTTCGAAAATAGTAATCAAAATATCGCGATGAATTATCGCTACCAGTAGCAATCACCGCATCAAAGCCATGAAGGGTAACTTCAGAGAGTTCAATTAAATCTGAAAACTCTGGATTTATCTCACATAACATATTTATAACAGCTGCCATTAAATGCCCATCTTTTGACGAAATTTTTCCTAAAAAACGATGCCCAGTAAGTAATACACAAATTAAGTCGTGAAGACCCGCAAATGGAATGTTTCCGGCCATTATTACGACAACCTTTTTACTCTCTTTGGGTGTGAAATGGGCTCTAGGATATTTTGCTATTAATGTGTTTAAAGCGTCACGTTTTAACCACAAATTGGCAATAGAATCAATTGCGAAGTATACATTTTCAGAGGTAAACCAAGGGTTATGAATACTGGCTTCTTGAATAATTTTTTCAAATTTAGACTCACAATTCTGAATTGACTCAGAGAGCATTCTTTCACCAAGTGTAACAAAAGCATCTATTCGAGTTTCAATATTCATCAATCTTTTTTTACAAAAATACTAGAAAAGTTATAATTTGAAAGATAAAAGTTATTTGCGAAAAGTTAACTGCTACGCCATATTATATGACCAAACATTTATTCAAATAATAAAAATCGTATAAAAATAATCTTTTCAGAATATTACTATCAACTATTTATAGCTTTTTAGCTTATAGGTTGCTAAAGATCTGTTAACTTTGACTCGTAGGCTCAAAATTTAAAACTATGAGATTCGGTGCCCTTTTAAAAGAGAATATAAAAATTTCCTTAAACGCAATTCGATCAAATACTTTGCGTTCAATACTAACAATATTCATTATTGCACTTGGAATAATGGCCTTAGTGGGAATTTTAACCGCTATTGACTCTATTAGAGGGAGCATTAGTAGCGAGTTTTCAAGCATGGGGGCAAATACATTCAGTATAGCAAGTAGAGGAATGCGAGTGCATGTTGCCGGCAAACGCTATCGTACCTTAAACCATCCATATTTGAGCATGAGACAAGCTCAAGAGTTTAAGGATAGATTCCAATTCCCATCTATTGTTTCAATTTCTGTTAACGCATCGGGTACAAGCACAATTAAACAAAAATCAAAAAAGACCAATCCAAACATTTCTATTTACGGAATTGATGAGAATTATCTTACAACTGCTGGTCTGGAGATAAATACTGGACGTAATTTTTCATCACATGAGTTAGAAGCTGGAAGGGCTGTTGCCATTATTGGTTTTGAGGTTGCAAAAAAGATATTTGATAAAAACGAAGATCCACTTGATAAGTTTATAAGTGTAGGTGGAGGAAAATACAGAGTAGTTGGTGTGCTAAAAACAAAGGGAACGGGTTTTAATGGTGGACCAGATCGTTCTGTAATGCTTCCATATGGTAATGTTGCAACCTATTTCTCTCGGCCAAATATGGACTATACAATTAGCATAAAGCCTAACGATCCAAAATTTCTTGAATATGCTGTAAGCGAAGCAGAAGGAATATTTAGAATTGTTAGAAATTTAAAAGCCACTGATGAATCAGATTTTAACATTGAAAAAAGTGATAGTTTGGCTCAAATTCTTTTAGAGAACTTAGAAAATGTAACCTACGTTGCAACTCTAATTGGTATTATCACCTTGATAGGTGCGGCGGTTGGTTTAATGAATATTATGCTAGTGGCTGTTGCTGAGCGAACCCGCGAAATTGGCACTCGGAAAGCAATTGGTGCTAAATCTTCCACTATTAAGCAGCAATTCCTATTCGAAGCTATTGCCATTTGCCAGCTAGGTGGTATTTTAGGTGTAATTCTTGGAATACTAATCGGTAACATAATGTCAATGCTTACTGATAGTCCTTTTTTGATACCATGGAAATGGATTTTAGTAGGACTTAGTCTCTGTTTTGGTGTTGGATTAGCTTCAGGTTACATACCCGCAGTTAAAGCCTCTCGATTAGATCCTATTGAAGCATTACGTTACGAGTAAAGGATTGAGGTCAAATATTGCTAATAATTTGAAGACAGTGTATTTGTACTCTGAATCTATTTAATTTTAGTATTTGCTAAGTTTAAAAACAAATAACTGGCAAAATATAGAATTAAACTTTTAATTACTGCAAAGTTGAACGATTTGTCATCATTATCAATTACAAGGAGGCCCAGATTCGAAATCATATTTTTTTATTATCGTTTTATTTTAGTAAATTTTCTTATCTTTTATAGTTTTGTATCAATATTTATATAATTATCAACCTTTTAATTCGAATTTTGTATTAAACTCAATGTATAACAAAATAAGATTATTCAATTTAAATGAACAGATTTAAAAGAATTTCATACGGTTTCCTTTCTGCAAATTTAAGAGGTAGTTTAATATATGAAGATGTTAGAAAGGTTACTCTCATCAACCTATTTTCTATAATTGGTATCTTTTATTTGCTATTTTATAGTTTTAGGATGTTCAAATTACACGATTACAAACTTTCTTATGTTTATATATGCTGCATACTTATTATAGTATCAATGCAATTTTTTTTAAACCTCAGAAAAAAAATTGTTGCTGTTAGTCATGTACTAGTATTCGGTTTATACTGTCTTGAAGTTCTATTTCTTGTCCGCAATGGCTCAACAATGCTAAATATAAAAAGTCACTATATTTTTCCTGGAATCTACTGGTATTATGTCTTCCCACCTTTTAGCATTTTTCTATTAGGTCGCAAAATTGGATCGTTATATAATTTACTTTTAATTGGAACATCAATAATCTATTTTTCATTTAGTTGTTTTCAAAATGAGTATTATGATTTTGAATTTATAGTTAGGTTTCTATCCATATTTAGCGCAATATTCTTTTTCTCGTTCTTCTTTGAATCGGTTCGTGTCATAACTTCTGATGCTTATAGAACATCACAAAATAAAAATATCAAACTACTAAAACTTATCTCAGAGAAGAATAGTAATCTAAAGAAAAACAATAGTGAACTTTCGCAACTTACCGAAGAGATTAGCACTCAAATGGAATATTTGAAAGTATTAAATGTTGAATTGCAGGAACAAAATGAAAAGATCGCTAAGCAAAATATAAAGCTCGAAGTCCAAAGCGATGAGATTCTTCTTCAGCGTGATTTATTAATGCAATACAAACATAATATCGATGACAGTATACTATATGCTAGTTATATTCAAAACGCTCTTTTACACGGAGATGACTCTTTAAAAGAGAATTTCAGCGATTGTTTTATTCTTTACTTGCCCAGAAGTATAATAGGTGGTGATTTTTATTTTGTTCAGAAGATTGGTAATCATATAATAATTGCTGCTGCGGATTGTACCGGACATGGGATACCAGGAGCATTACTTAGCATGCTGGGAATTGCATTGTTATCCGAAATTGTAAACCGCCATGATATTGATAGTACTAGCACAATATTAAACGATATGCGCAGAGAGGTGATCTCTGCATTAAGTAGAAAAGACAATATATATGATGCAAAGGATGGGATGGATATTGCATTATGCAAAATTAATCTTAAAACCCTAGAGTTACAGTTTTCAGGAGCATATAATCCCGCATTTATAGTAAGAGGGAGTGAACTCATTCACCTCAAAGGGGATAAGATACTTGTTGGTAAATCAATTAATGAAAATCGAACTTTCACCCAAAAGAACTTCCAACTTCAAAAGAATGATTGTTTATACCTATTTTCCGATGGATTTTCAGATCAATTCGGGGGTTCAACAAAGAAAAAATACCTGATGAGAAATTTTCAGGAACTTTTAATAAAAATAGCACCTGAGGGTATGTCTAGTCAAAAGGACGTCCTGTTAAAGACATTTGAAAATTGGAAAGGTGTTAACGATCAAACTGATGATGTTATGATCCTTGGTGTTAGGATATAAAAAACCCCGGAAAATTCCGGGGTTTTCTATTATACTAGAAAAGTTTGTTTATCAAATCGACTACACGACAGGAATATCCCCATTCGTTATCATACCACGAAAGTATTTTAACCATATTACCATTTACCATTGTGCTTTGAGCATCAAAGATAGAAGAATGGGTATTGTGTATTATATCTACTGAAACAATTGGATCCTCGGTATACTCTAATATACCTTTCATCGAACCTTCAGCAGCTTTTTTCATAGCAGCATTAATCTCCTCCTTAGTAGCCTCTTTCTTCAGTATAGCCACAAAGTCAACCAATGAACCTGTTGGCGTTGGAACGCGAACTGCAAGCCCATCAATTTTACCTTTTAGGGCAGGAATAATTTTACCTACTGCCTTTGCGGCACCAGTTGTTGTTGGAATCTGTGAAACAGCGCATGAACGTGCACGACGTAAATCGCTATGAGGTGCATCAAGAATTTGCTGATCATTTGTGTATGAGTGAATTGTAGTCATAAATCCACGCTCCACACCAAAAGTATCCTGTAATACCTTTACAACAGGGGCAAGACAATTTGTTGTGCAACTTGCATTGGAAATGCATCTATCCTCAGGTTTTAAATCGGCATCGTTAACTCCAAGAACAATCATACGATCGATCTCATCCTTCGATGGCACGGTAAGAATTACCTTCTTAGCTCCGTTCTTTAAGTGATCACCGTATCCGCCCTTTTCGCTTTCGCGTTTGGTAAAGACTCCTGTTGACTCAATCACAACATCCGGGGTTTCATTCCACTTGATATTGATCGGTGATTTATCAGCATGTACACGGTATTTGATTCCGTTAACGATAAGATTTTCTGCATCAAATTCAACCTTCCCGTCAAAGCGTCCTTGAGTTGAATCGTACTTTAAAAGGTGTGCTAATGTTTTGGTATCTGTTAGGTCGTTAATACCCACTACAACAAGTTCAGGTCTCTCAAGCGCAATCTTGAAAACGTTACGTCCTATGCGACCAAATCCGTTAATAGCTACTTTTATTTTTGCCATAGCTAAAGTTTTAATGATTAATGTAACTGTTTTATATTCTCTCCAAAGGTAAATAAAAAAGGTGATCCATAAAATTTAACAATCCAGTTTGTTAACTTTTTTAATGCAATCGATTGATTTAGAAAAAAATGAAATTTAATGAGGAATTTAATCAACAAATATTCTGAAATAATCATAAAAAGGCTTACAAATTCACAAATGAAATAACAAATCCTTAAAATCATCAAATGAGTTAATGTTTGTAAAACATTTTTTGGTTGTAGGGTTTTCGGGAATTTCGTAGAAATTAGTTTTTGAAATTAGAAATAAATCGGTTACTGGTCGCCCATTGGTCGAACTCACCATTGATTCTATTTGTCCTACTAATGATTTTGAGTACAAAGCAAAAAGGGGTTCTTCATAAGTGCCAATTAATGGAACAAGGATGTCTGGCTGACTTTTAAGAAATTCGGTTGTCATATCCGCTGCAAGTTCTAAATCCGCAAATGGCATATCGCAAGAAACAACAAAGATTGCAGGATCTATTGAGTTTACTAATGCGCTGTGTATTCCGCCAAGAGGTCCTATTCCAATGATGATATCAGGGTAAACCACTATATTGTCAATATCAAAGTCGACAATCTCATTAGATATAATAATTGTATTGCTATAGACAGGGCTTAAAGTTTGGTGTATTCTCTGAATAAAAGTAATTCCATCGATCTCAAGTAGAGCTTTATTCCTACCGCCTATTCTTGAGGCCTTGCCTCCAGCAAGTATTGCTAGCGTGATATGTGGAAATATGGGCATTTGTATTCGTTTACAGTTGATATTTTGCCCTTTGAAATTTGCCTTTAGAACGACAATTCACCCTTACCTTCTCTTACTATTTCAGGCTCATCGGATGTACAGTCGACGACTGTAGACGGGGTATTATCGCCATAGCCGCCATCAATAACAATATCAACCAAATTCTGATACCGTTCATGAATTAACTCAGGATCAGTTGTATACTCTACAACATCATCATCGTCCTTAATTGAAGTGGTTAGAATTGGATTACCCAACTCTCTTACAATCTCAATTGGTATGTTATTACTGGGAATTCTAATGCCTACAGTTTTTCTCTTGCTGATAAAGTAGTCAGGAACTTTGTTTAATCCGGGAAGAATAAACGTAAAAGGCCCTGGGAGATTTTTTTTCATCAACTTAAAGGTAGGATTATCAACCTTTGCAAAATCAGCAATGTGCCCAAGGTCAGAACAGATGAAAGAAAAGTGGGCTTCTTTGGCTTTTAAACCTTTAAGTCTGATTATCTTTTCAACAGCCTTTTGATTAGTAATATCGCATCCTAAACCATAAACCGTATCAGTGGGGTAAATAATAATTCCCCCATTACGCAAAACCCCAACCACACGGGATATTTCACGCGGGTTAGGGTTCTGTGGGTAAATTTTTATTAGCATCCGTTTTGAAAAATGGTAATAACTGCAAGTTTTGGATTTTACTAACTCGTTAGGTTATTAACCATTTACCTTTTTATAGTCCTCAAGGAATTTTTTTAAACCAATATCGGTAAGCGGGTGGTTGAGTAAACCTAAGATTGCACTCAAGGGGCAGGTTGATACATCAGCACCTGCTTCAAGGCACTGAATAATGTGCATTGTATGACGAATTGAGGCTGCAAGAACTTTAGTTTCGTACTCGTAATAGTTGTAAACATTAACAATCTGGCGAATAAGTTCAACTCCATCGGTAGAAACGTCGTCCAAACGACCAATAAATGGGGAAACATAGGTTGCTCCTGCTTTTGCAGCAAGCAAAGCTTGTCCAACTGAGAAAACTAAAGTACAGTTGGTACGAATGCCATGATCGCTGAAATATTTAATGGCCTTAATTCCATCCTTTGTAATTGGTACCTTAACAACAATCTGAGGATGTAATGCTGCTAACTCTTTTCCTTCACGAATCATTCCCTCATAGTCAAGAGCAATTACTTCGGCGCTTACATCTCCCTTTACGATATTACAAATATCTACGTAATGCTTTTTAATATTTGCTTCTCCTTTAATATTCTCTTTGGCCATTAAAGATGGGTTAGTTGTAACTCCATCGAGAACTCCTAGATCATTAGCTTCTCTAATTTGATCAAGATTTGCTGTGTCAATAAAAAATTTCATGATATATTTGATTTATGATTATTCATTTAGGCTGGGCAAAGTTAACTCAATTTTTAGAACTATGCGAACTCGCTTTGGGGGGATTATTAACAATATATAACGTTAACAATTTGCATTTTCGATATATTTTGTGTTATATTGCAACGTTTTTTTTCTATTTTAACCTTAAGATTAATCTTTTACATCATGAAAAACCTCAATACAATCATAACTGGAACGGGTTGTTATATACCCGAAGTAAAAGTTTTGAATTTGCATTTCAGTAGGACCAAATTCTATGAAAAAGATGAAACATCTATAGGTGGGGGGCATGAGGTTGTCGAGAAATTCAGAGATATTACTGGGATTAGAGAGCGTCGTTGGGTTAAGAAAGATCAAACTGCATCGGATATTGCTACTATTGCTGCAGAAAGAGCTATAGAGGATGCTGGGATAGATCGTGAAACGATTGATCAAATTATTGTTGCTCAGAACTTTGGAGATGTTATAAAAGATACGATTCAAACTGATACACTACCAAGTATCGCATCAAGGGTTAAACATAATTTAGATATAGCAAGTCCATCATGTATACCGTATGATATTATTTTTGGTTGTCCTGGATGGGTACAAGGAGTAATCCAAGCGGATAGTTACATTAAATCGGGGCTTGCAAAACGGTGTCTTGTAATTGGTGCGGATGCTCTTTCACGTGTAGTAGACAAATACGATAGGGATTCGATGATTTTCTCAGATGGTGCAGGTGCTACAATAATTGAGGGAGTGGAATCGGAGGAGAAGGCAGGAATACTTTCGTCTGCAATGGTTTCACACTCAAAAGAAGAGGCGTACTACCTATATCTTGGTAAATCGAATGCTCCAGAAAGTGATCCCAAAATACGATATATTAAAATGCTTGGTCGTAAAATATACGAGTATTCGCTTTTAAATGTTCCTTTGGCTATGAAAGCAGCCTTAGATAAATCAGGAATTCCTATTGAGCAAGTTAAAAAGATATTAATTCATCAGGCAAATGAGAAGATGGATGAGGCAATAATCCAGCGCTTCTATAAACTATATCAAATTCGTGAAATCCCCGATAAGATAATGCCAATGAATATTCACGAACTAGGAAACAGCTCAGTAGCTACCGTACCTACACTTTATGATATGATTCTTAAGGGTCAATTACCTGAACATAAAATAAATAAGAGGGATATCCTAATTTTCGCATCGGTTGGTGCCGGTATGAGTATTAACGCATTTGTTTATAAATTTTGAAAAAGCACTTGAGGCACATAACCTTTTAGACTACCTAATAAAGAACCCCGCACTGATTCATAGAATCTAGACGGGGTTCTAAATTTTTTAACAACTAGATTATTACTTTTTGATAGACCAACCTGTTTTTAAGCCAACTACAAAGTAAACAAGCCCAACGCTTCCTAAAGCGAAGATAGTATCACCAATAACTCTCAACCAACGTAAAGTTATCATCGAAGGTTGTTGCATAAACTCCATTGAACGTGCATACCATATTCCATGGTCAACTGATGCAATAGTTTGTTTGACGCCAACAGGTAAGATGCTTATTGTAACCATTAATATCAAACCTATTTGGAAGCACCAGAATGAATACTTTAAGATTTTATCGTTCCACTCCTCATTTATTGTCATACCTCTTAAAGAGAAAAGCATCAATCCAATACCTAACATTCCATAAACACCGAATAGAGCAGTATGTGCGTGAACAGGTGTTAAATTCAACCCTTGCATGTAATACAAAGCAAGTGGAGGATTAATTAAGAAACCAAATACTCCTGCTCCTACTAAGTTCCAAAACGCAACAGCGATGAAACTGTAGATTGCCCATTTATACTTAAGCATCCATGGAGTTGTTTTGGTTAACTTATAGTTGTGCCAAGCCTCAAATCCCATAAGCACAAGAGGAACAACTTCCAATGCGCTAAACGAAGCACCTAAAGCAATTATAGACATTGGCACACCTGCAAAGTAAAGATGGTGGAATGTTCCAATAATACCGCCTAATAGATAGATAATTGTTGCAAATAGAGAACCTATAGTTGCCCTCTTGATGTTTAATAACCCAAGTTTTACTAAAACAAAAGCGATAACTGTAGTTGCAAACACCTCGAAAAATCCCTCAACCCAAAGATGAACAACCCACCATCTCCAATATTCTGCCACCGATAAGTGGGTTTGACGACCAATCATTAAAGCGGCTCCATAAAAAGCAGCAATGGCAATTGATGAAATCGTAAAGAGAATCAGCAAGTTCCTATTTTCTGATTTAACTTTTAGTACAGGAAGTAAGGCACGAATCATTAAGAATAACCAAATAAGTAAACCCCCAAATAAGAGAACCTGCCAAAACTTACCTAAATCGATATATTCGTAACCCGAGTGACCAAAGTAGAAGTTTTGTACCAAACCCAATTTCTGCATAATACCTAGCCATTCACCAGCCATAGAGCCTAGAACAACTATCAACAATGCGCCAAATAAAACATTAACACCTAGCCGTTGATATTTAGGTTCAACTCCAGATACTGCAGGGGCAATAAATAGACCTGTTGCCAACCAAGCAGTGGCAATCCAGAAAATAGCGAGTTGAACATGCCATGTTCGAGAAATAGTATAAGGAAGTATTGTATCTAAATTCAATCCGTAAAAACTATTTCCCTCAACGCCAAAATGGGCAGTAACAATACCTGTTATTACCTGAAGTAGGATTAACCCAGCAACAATCCAGAAGTATTTCAGGGTTGCTTTCATCGAGGGCGTTGCTTGTAAATTGATGAGAGGATCATTCTCGGGGTATTTTTCTACACCCGTTTCATTATCTTGATTTTTCGCATAGTAAAAACCTAGCAAACCAATCCCTAGCAAAAGCATAACAATACTAAACATTGTCCAAAAGAGGTGTTTTCCAGTTGGGTGATTACCAACTAAGTCATCACCAGGCCAATTACTTGTGTAAGTTATATCCTTACCCGGTCGTTCAGTTACGCAAGCCCAAGAAGTCCAAAAGAAGAATGCATTCATCTTTTGCATACTTTCATCATTCTTAATGGTATTTTCAGGAATTGCATATGCCAACCTTTCCTTAACTAACTCTTTCCCATTGGTGAAAAGTTTTTTGTAGTACTCAGCATTCGATTTAATTGCCAAAGCACGCAAATCTGAAACCACTAGAGTTTTTGTAGCCTCATCATATCTATTGGCTCTCAAATCTTTTTGAAGAACTGCTTTTAGATAAGCTTGTCGTTCAGGGTTCACCTTATCATAGGTAGATGAATCATACTTATTTGCAAGCTCATTCAGCATAAAAACTGCTTCGCGATGAAGCCAATCGGCAGACCAATCGGGGGCTACATATGAGCCATGTCCCCATACAGTTCCAACTTCCTGACCTCCAATGGACTGCCAAACGCTTTGTCCATCTTTGATTTCTTGTGATGTAAAAATCTGCTCACCACTTTGGCTAACTACCCGCTCAGGGATAGGCGGTTTCTGAAGGTATATCTCATATCCAAAAATACCCAGAACCGAAAAACATACCACCATAACTGCAATAAATGCAATCCATAGTTTTCTTGTGTTCATATTTATTGGTATTAGTTAAACAATTATTTACTTGAATAATAATAAAATGTATTCGAAATTCTTATAACATCTATATTACTTGTAGTTTTTGATATACTAAAACGACTTAATTACGAGAACTCGAAAAGGTTTTTCGCTTATATTTTTCATCCCTCTCTGCTTATCTTTCTCAATATAAATTGATGTGTCTTTCTCTACTATTATCTCCTCTCCTTCAAAGAATATTTTGCCTTGACCTTCAAGGATGAAAAAAATGACATCGAATGGATTGGAATGAGGGGCTATCTCTTCATTTGGTTTCAATGTTAAATGAACCAACTCAACCTTACTGTTTGTGAACATCTTCCGCCCATCAAGATTGAAAGGAACTTTTTCTGCGGTTTCAAGTGTTGTTATTTTCATAGATTGTTAGGTTATAGAGTTATTGGGTTATTCAGTTATTTAATTCTGACTTCCTACTTCGGCTTCTGTCTTCCGACTTCTTTTTTTGATAAACCACATTATTGCACCGGTTATCGTAATAAAAATCATTGCGATTCCGGCTAGGGGTACTATAAGTATATAGAAAATGCTAATTAAAGGTGAATATATTCGGCATGTATGAATCTCCTGTGCTAAGTTCCATAAGGGAAATGAGAATGAATCCTTAATTATCCTTGGCATTTCTAAATGATTACTACCCGATGATTGGATTACCCCTTTATCATAATCAAAGAAATATTCCTGATTCTCAATTTTTGCATACCCAGCAATGGCTGAACTCCCGAAAGGGGAAGAAAGTCCTGCTTTAGGAATAACAGGTTCTTTGGTAAAATAGTTGCTCACAGTCCCAGTAAAAGGATTCCAACGAAATGCCCCACTGAAACTTCCAATAAGATAATCGCCATTATCAATCACCTCGAAAACATTAATCCCCATAACACTTATTGGAGGTTCAGAGTTAAATGTCATTAAACTTGATGAGAAACAATCTTTGCTATAATAAATTCCATCGGAGGTGGCAACTAAAAACAGTTTCCTACCATGATCGTATTTGATATCCCTAAGCTTATCGTGCCAGTAAACATTATTAATATTTCTAGATACATACTGATTTACATGACCATTAACTACCATCAGCAGGAAAGGTGGCCTTAGAAAGATCCCTGTAAAACTTACGATGAGTAATAGTAGGGAAGCGTAAATTCCAATTTTCAAATGCCAATTATACGAGAACTTGGTTACCCGTTTCATCCTACTTAACCTCCGTTTTGCCTTAACCCTTTTAATGATTTTTGGGAAGAAAAAGAAAATTAAGCCAGTGATGCAAAGAAAGATCATGGTTAAGCCTACCAAATCGACGAGTAAGCGACCAAAAACACCCAGTAGTTCTCCGCTATGAATAATCCAAAATAATCTAAAAACAGTGATGCTGGGTTTGCTCCCGATTGGAGGTATTAATTCGATTTTACAGAATGATAGTTCTTTATTGTCAATATTTCCAACATACAAATGATCCCTTGTTAGTAGATAAAGTGTAGAATCTACAACCTCAAGTCCTGTTACAAATTGGTCATCTTTAGGTAATGAACAAATCTTCCACTGATTTGATCCCTTTGAATATTCGAATAATCCGAATCGAGTTGCTGCAAAAAAATCTCCTTTTGCTGATTTAGCAAAATCGAATATTTTCCTCCTATCAGATCCTTTTGGAAAACCTTCCATAAAAGGTTTCCATGAAGTAAAAGTTTTATTTGTTAGCCAAATACCAGCACCACCGTATATGAATACTGAATCACCCCCAACCTGTTGTCCCCCTTTTGCTGACGCTAAATTCCAGTTCTGTAGCTTATAATTTTTGGGTAACCATTTGCGATTAATATCGACACTACTAATTAGGTTTCGATGATTCATCAGTATCCCTGAAAAGGCAAATAGAATGAAGAATATAGTAAATACTAATGCTAACCACTTATGGTATTTCTGTAAGGTTTTGTAAAAACTACTCATTGAGGGTTATTAGTTATGGTGTTATTAGCATTTGGCTCATTAACTAATTGTCAAATTTTTAAATTGATGGCTCTTTAATCATCGTTAAAAGCATTTTGAATCTTTCAGTAGCAAAAACTGCATGTGTTATATTCGCAGGCATAATGATTGATTCGCCAGATTCAAGATCGTGTGGCTCGCCACCGATAGTAATTCTTGACTTGCCCTCAAGTACTTGAACCATTGCATCGAATGGTGCAGTGTGCTCGCTTAAGCCTTCGCCTTTATCAAAAGCAAATACAGAGATGTTGCCCGTTGGGCGTTTTAGCACATTCTTGCTTACTATTCCACCGCTTGCATACTCAACCTCGTTGGTAAAGCGGAATTGTTTACCTTTTGGAAATTCATTTGTGTTCATGGTTTTATAAATATTTAACTCCGAAAGGGTTTTGAACCCTTTCAGAGTTGGTTTAAATAACTACCCTACTAAAAGTTTAATATCTTCGTCAACAGTGGTAATACCTACGATACCAAAATTATCGACAAGCACCTTTGCCACATTGGGAGATAGGAACGCAGGAAGAGTTGGGCCTAGATGAATATTCTTAACACCCAAATAAAGCAATGCAAGTAGAACAATTACTGCTTTTTGCTCATACCAAGCAATATTATAGGCAATTGGTAATTCGTTGATATCGTTTAGCTGGAAAACCTCCTTCAACTTAAGAGCAATTACTGCTAATGAGTAGGAGTCGTTGCACTGACCAGCATCTAATATTCTTGGAATACCATTGATATCACCCAGTTGAAGTTTATTATATCGATATTTGGCACAACCTGCAGTAAGTATCACCGTATCTTTTGGTAGCTTCTGAGCAAAACCGGTATAATACTCACGACCCTTCATACGACCATCGCAACCAGCCATTACAATAAACTTACGAATTGCACCGCTCTTAACGGCCTCTACAATCTTATCGGCTAAAGCCAAAACCTGTGCATGAGCAAATCCACCAACAATTTCACCTTTCTCAATTTCAATTGGTGCTTTGCATTTTTTTGCCAGTTCGATTATCTCCGAAAAGTTTTTTTGCTTGCCAGCAATACGTTCTGGAATATGCTTGCTACCAGGGTAACCCGCTGCGCCAGTTGTGAAAACACGATCCTTATAGGTTGCAGTTGAACTTGGTGGTACGATACAGTTTGTTGTGAAAAGAATTGGACCATTAAAACTTTCGAATTCCTCTTTCTGACGCCACCAGCTGCTTCCATAATTTCCTACAAAATGCTTATACTTTTTAAATGCTGGATAGTAGTTTGCAGGTAGCATCTCGCTATGAGTGTACACATCAACCCCAGTACCATCGGTTTGAGCAAGCAGTTCTTCCATATCCTTTAGGTCGTGACCACTGATAAGAATTCCTGGCTTTGTACCAACACCAATATTCACCTTGGTTATCTCGGGATTACCATATGATGTAGTGTTCGCCTTATCAAGCAAAGCCATTGCAGTAACACCAAACTTACCAGTTTCCATTACTAGGTTGATATTATCCTGAACAGAAAGATTATCATCCGTGAGTTTTACCAAAATTTCTTGTATAAACTTACTACATGATTCATCCTCGAATCCAAGATTGTTTGCATGGAGAAGATATGCTGCTAGTCCTTTTAAACCATAAAGTGTAAGTGCTCTTAGCGAACGAATATCCTCGTTTGGTGCATCAATTCTACTATCGATTGTAGTCGCTTTAGCAATTATTTTATCCTCACTCAATTCACTCCACACGAAGAGATCTAAAGGTTTTACCTCAACTTTCACACCTGCCTTCTGAAGTTTATCCTTTAAGGATTCACGAAGGGCAATCGTTTCTTTGATTTTCTCTACAAAAACATCTTTCGAAAAATTGGCATTGGTAATGGTGGTAAATAATCCTTCGGTTATGAAATGATCGACATTTCCATTATTGACACCATTCCTTTTAGCCTCTAAAGAGTAATACGAAAGGCCTTTAAGTAAATGAACGAATAAATCTTGGAGGTGTATAACATCATCGGTAATACCGCATACACCCTTTGAACCAGTACAGCCTGTTCCTTTGGCTGCTTCTTGACATTGATAACAAAACATACTCATTTTTTTAGTTGATTATTGTTAGTTTTTAGTTGATATTTGTTTTATATAAAACATTAATATTCTCATAGTTAATAAAGGCGTTATTATATTATTAGTGGATTAAACCCAAGCACTTTCAAGAATATTACCTTGAATTCCCACCGTGGTAACCTTAATTGGTACTTTACGGGTTGCTTTATCGGCAGCCATTTTGGCAAGTTGAACCAATCCTCCGCAGCATGGAACCTCCATACGCATAATGGTTAGCGTATCTATTCCACCCTCTTCAATAAGTGCAGTAATCTTCTCAACGTATGATTCCTTATTCGAATCGAGCTTTGGGCATGCAATTGCAAGGGTTTTACCCTTTAGGTATTCACTATGGAAGCCACCGAGTGAGAATGCTACGCAATCGGCAGCAAGTAAAAGGTTTGAGCCTTTAAAATGAGGAGCATGAGGGTTAATCAAGTGCATTTGGATTGGCCAATGTGATAGTTCAGATTGTGCCGATACCATTGTATTACCTTTTCCTTCCTTCTCGAAAGTTCTTTCTGCTGAACCGGGGCAACCGCAAGGGCTACCATGTTCGTGTCCATGATTTGGCATAGCTGTAAATATTTGTTTTTGTGGTTGTTGACTTTTCATTGCGCTAGGATTGTGGCTATGAACTGCTTGAATTACCTCATCTACATTAAAATTGATTTTATCGCGATTTGCAAGCATCCATTCAACACCTTGACGCATGTACTCTTTCTGAGCGTGATCCTTTAAATGTTTCAGGTGAGCAATTACTGTATTCTTACCATTCTCCACCATTTTCGAAAGGGTTAAAACCTCATCATAAGCAGCAGCTTCACGAGTTTCAATTGTGATTGCACCCTCGGGGCATTCGCCAATGCAAGCACCAAGGCCATCGCACATTAGCTCACTGATCATTACCGCTTTATTATCTACAATTTGCAAAGCACCTTCATGGCATCCAGTAACGCAAAGTCCACATCCTGTACACTTGTCACGATCGATTTTAATAATGTCTCTTTTCATATTTTAGTTGTTGAGTTATCAGTTATTGAGTTATTAAACTATTAGTACTCGTCTGAAATCTGATGTTTAAAATCTGACATCTGATTTACGATACAAACATAGGGTAACGCAATGCGATAGAATGTAACATATGTTACAATAAAGGATTATTTTTCAAAAATGTTTAACTAGGAAATGTTTAGTGACAAAATCTGTCATCCTTTTTAATTAACAATGCGAATTAAGGGTTGAAAAAAAGGCACATAAATGCAACGGCTAGCCTACCAAATACATGAACCAGCAAGCCGTTTGTCGATCGAACTTTAGACGCTCTTTGAATGCCAGTTTTCTCCTCAAGCCAGTTGAAGAAAGACTCAATGGGCTGCCTTACCCTAGATACGGCTTTAGAGAATAGGTCAGCAGCAGCCTTGTCGAAGTATTTTATGGGTTCAGACTGAC
>JABFRB010000018.1 GCA_013141385.1 Bacteroidales bacterium
TGGTTAGGCTGGTTTGGTATTTTATCATCGCTTGTTCAAATTGGAGTTTGTGCAAGCTCAGGAAAATTGATCGGATTAGCTAATCAATAGCCTTATTTCTAGTAAATTAAATTTAAACAGGCTCTTAATATCAATAATCATTATATCACCTATAAACCCGAATTTATTGTTTAAGTTCAAATAAATTTTATTATTCCTTTAAAGTGATATAAATCCTATTTAATTTCTTTTCAAGAACTAATCTTGTAAGGGGTTTAATTCATATAATATAATTGTTTAAACTGATATAAATAAAATGGAATGAGGTGATTCACCTCTTAACTTTTAGGTTTTTTAGTAAGTATTCTAGCCCATTTAGTTTGATTTCATAAAGTGTTGAAAGTAGCATTCCTAGTTTTCCTTTAGGAAACCCTTTGCTGTGCATCCAAACAAGGTAGTACTCAGGAATTTCACACAGTTTGTATCCCTTGTATTTTCCGTAGGGCATTTCCATCGTTACCAAATCAGTTAGGAGTTTTGGGTTGTGGGAGGGTAGAGGAAGATCTTGCATAGAAATGGGGAATAATAGATTGTTCGATTTTTATTATGTGTTTTTAATTGAGATAATTCTATAAAGTTTACAGATTTGATAAAGCAGAATTACTGTTCATTTAAGATTTTTTTAAAACGTACATTTTTATTTATCGAAAATTGTCTTTATGACAAAAATATAATAAAATATGTGCATTCATATTTCTGTGTAAATGTTTATGCTATTGGGAATATAAATAATAACATTCCCCTACACAGAAAGTAAGCAGAACAATATATGGTATAATATCACACAAAAATGTTTTACAATATTATTAAGAATAGCAGGAACAATAATTTTCAGGACAATAATCGTTATGAAAATACAAAAGAAATAGTCAATAATTCTAATTGTAAAGTAGTTTATTATAAACTGGTATTTAGCAAACTAACCACAACTTCGGATAAAATCAAATATAAGAAATCCTTTTCTTGAATTTTCCTGTTAATAATATAGTTTACATTTTGTTATACTTTCCAATTATCGTATATTTATATATAAAACTACTTTGTCCAAAAAAACTGATTATGTTAGTTGTAATTTTATTGATTCTCTTTTCGGAATTAACAATAATATTTTGCAGTGAATTCAATAAAAATAATAAAATTGAATTATTAAATCTTTTATATAATAAGCAGAAACAGGATCCATCAATTAAATGTTTGATAAATATTAACTATGCAGATACTATTCAAAATAAGTATATTAATACACCCTATGATACAAATTTCACGTATGGAAAATATATTGATTTTTTCGTTTCTATTAGCGATACGAATAAATACATTGTTTTACCATTAAATGAATTTAGGAATACGTTTAACCCCCAAAAAATTGTTATAGGTTTAAGACATGACATTGATTTAGACCTAAATAAGGCATATCAGTTGTCAATCGTAGAGAATAATATTGGAGTTAGATCTTCATATTTTGTTTTACATGCGGCAAACTATTATTTGGCTAAACCAAATAGAATGTCTACTCATAATAAGAAAATCATTTTCCCCCTAATGGTAATGCAGGACAAGTATAACCATGAAATAGGATGGCATAACGATTTAATAACTCTACAATTGATCTATAAGATAGACCCAATAAATTATTTATATCAAGAACTTGATTGGTTGAGAAAAAATGGACTTTTAATTTATGGAACTTCTTCACATGGTTCCAAATATTGCTGCACCTATAAATTTTTAAATTTATATTTTTGGAAAGATTTTAAAAATTACAATAATCCTGCATTTAATTATTATGATAAGGTGATTGTAAACGGGGAGTCAATTTGTTTCAAAAAAGCTTTGTTAAAAGATTTTAATCTTGATTATGAAGCATATTTTCTAAGTTTCAATAAGTATTATTCGGATGCATCATTTATTAATGGACAAAGGTGGCATATTGGGAAATTAAACTTAAACATGCTAAAACCTGGTGATAGGATACAAATACTTATGCATCCTTGCTACTATTATGCAAAAGGCTCAAATTTATCCGAAATTACCTCATTTAATGTATTCAGTCAAAAGAAATCAATTATTAATTCTGTGAATTCAACCATTACTATAAAAGTGCCTTATGGAACTAATTTGAGTTCTCTTCATGCAAATTTCATAGTATCAAAAAAAGCAAATGCTTGGATTGGCAATAGAAAACAAGTTTCGGGTTTAGAACCAATCAATTTCTCACAACCAGTAGTATTGAAAATTGTTGCAGAGAATGGACTTTCTTCGAAAAAATGGACAATTATAGTAACGCAAGAGTCTAAACCTTTAGTTCAATAACCTCACTTACCTGATGATATTCTTGGAAGAAATACACTTCATCTAGCTAAAATAACCACTTATGTAGTCCTTTGTTAATTGCTTTTGAGGATGGTTAAAGATTTGTTCGGTTGTTCCAAATTCAATTAATTTGCCCAAATACATGAATGCAATATAATCGGCAATCCTTTTGGCCTGACGAAGTGTGTGAGTGACCAGAATTATAGTATAATCTTTTTTAAGTGTAACAAAGAGTTCTTCAATTTTCTTGGTAGAAATTGGATCAAGTGCAGATGTTGCCTCATCACCCAGAATTATTTCAGGTTCAACTGCCAATCCTCGTGCAAGACATAAGCGTTGCTGTTGTCCAATTGATAGTTGATTAGCAGGAGTCTTTAAACGATCCTTTACTTCTTCCCACAAACCAACCTCAGTAAGATAATGCTTTGTATTGGCATATAGTTTTCTTCGTTGCCATGCACCATGTAGTTTTGGGCCATAGGTAACATTATCATAAATTGACATTGGAAGAGGGCAAGGTCGTTGTGCAAGCAGTCCCATTTTCTTGCGAATGGCTATTACTTGAATATTTTCACCATAAATATTCTCATCATCAACAAAAATTTTACCTGTAATTTTTACTTTGGGAGAATCATCGTGCATGCGGTTAAACGAGCGAAGAAGGGTTGTTTTCCCACATCCTGACGGACCAATAATACAGGTTATTTTTTTTGATGGGATATTTAGATTTATATCTTTAAGGATATGATTATCCCCAATGCTTAAGTTAAGATTAGTTACTCTAATATGAGGGTCAACCACATAACTATCCAGAGTACTATCCGCGATGACATTCTCGTCTTTATCCTCAATCTGTAGTGAATTTATTGATTGCATGTTTAAATTTTATTTTTTGAAAGTTTCCTTGAAAAATATCTTGCCGATAAACTAAGAACTAGTATTATAATTGTCAAAATTAACGCAGCAGCGTAAGCTCTATTCTGCACTTCCTCGGAAGGACTACCTAATTGAAAGAAGATTGCTAGAGGAAGTGTAGCTGCAGGGTGGCTTAGTGAAGTAGGAATATTATCGGTATAACCAGCTGTGAAAAGCACTGTTGCTGCATCACCAATACCCCGTCCAATTGCAAGCAGAACAGCAGTGGTTATGCCAGGCAATAATTGACGAATGATTACTTTTATCACTTCGTATTTTGTGGCACCCAATGATAGAGATGCCTCCGTAAGTTCTTTTGGAACAAGCCGAGCAACCTCATCTAATGAACGCATAATGATGGGAGTTATAAGCATGCCAACAACAACAATTCCACCGAAGAGTGAGGCTTTAAGTCCAAAATAGATCATCACGGCAAAACCAAATGCCCCATAAACAATTGAAGGTATTCCAAAGAGAATATCAAATGAAAACCTGACGGTATCAGCAAAGAAAGATCTTTTGGGTAAATAAAAATTAATATACATTGTTACAGGTATACTTAGAACTAGAGCTAAGAGAACAGCACCTATAACTATATAAAAAGATCCTAAAATAGCATTCAAAATTCCGCCTTCCTTACCTAGGTAAAAACCTCCTCCAGGGAGCTTACTAACCATTTCCCACGAAAGAGAAGGTAGTCCCTTTGAAACAATTGTATATAGTATAAAACCTAAAATGCTTATAATTGCGAAAGCTGATAAAAGCATTAATGATTTAAATATTTTCTCCTCTAGTAGTTTCATGCTTGATACCTCCTTTCGATCCGATTAAGTATTAATCTCGAAATTGCATTAAAAAAAACAATAATAATGAATAGTAGAAATGCAGCCATCATCAAGGCAGATTCATAGCTAGGAATAGATAGCATCTCACCATAATTGTTAGCAATTAATGCCGGAAGAGGGTAACAAGCATCGAATATTGATGATGGAATTATTGGTATGTTACCGCAAACCATTAGCACAGCAATGGTTTCGCCGAATGCACGAGATATTGATAAGGCAATGGCTGCAACGATTCCAGGCATAGATTTTCGAATTACAATCTTTTTTACTGTTTGCCATTTTGTTGCCCCTAGTGATAATGATGCCTCTCGCATTTCATTGGGTATTGCGCTGAATACTTCGCAGAAAATACTTATTAAAAGAGGGATTATCATTACCGAAAGCACAATTCCTCCAGCTAATACGCTATAACCAGTTGAAAACTCAACAAAATGAGGTGCAATTTTTTCGGATATAAATGGAACAATAGTTAATGTACCCCACACTCCATATATAACAGGTGGGATTCCAGACAATAAATCAACGATTGGGGAGAAAAAATTATTTACCTTTTTTGAAGCGTATTCTATAAGATAGATACTTGTAAGCAATGAAAAGGGGAGAGCAATTACAATTGCTATGAAAGTTACATGTAAAGTACTAATAATGTATGGTAGAAATCCAAATTCTCCCTTGAAGGGTTTCCAGTTAGCTGAAGTTAATAAAACCCAAATATTTTTTTCTTTAAGAATGGGTAAAGACATGTAAAACAGACCACTTCCAATAAGAAGTAGGAAGAAAAGGGAGAAAATTGTAATGCCCAGCATGGTTAGCCGGGCTGTTTTATCTTTGAATAATCGAAATCGAATCATATCAATCTAACTTTTTCATCTCTGTATTTAGTTTATCCTTTGGCAGTTCTATGTAACCTGCCTCGTGTACAAATTTTTGCCCTTCGGTTAATACCCAATTAATGAACTCTACAACTTCTTTTTTGTGTGGTTTGCCTTTTGTTACGAAATACAATTCCCTTGCTGGGGGTGAAGGGTATTTCCCTGACGATATTGCTACTATTAGGTCATTTATTGAATCGTAAAAATTTTCATCGGCATCAATTTTACCATTATTATTTAAATCGATAGGCAAAATTCTTATCCCAGGTATTTGCTTTTTGGTTTTTGCATCGTAGGCGTAACCAATATTATTAAAACCAATTCCAAGTGGATCTCTTTTAACCGCTTGTGCTAGCCCTGGATCACCAAATACACCAACACCTAAAAGATCTTCTTGTTTCTTACCCATATATTTAGCCCACATCTCAGCAGCCCCACACGCATCGGAGCGGGAATAAATATGAATTGGTGTTTTTGATTTTATCCCAAAAGCTTCAGCCCATGTTTTATATTTACCAGAAACCCAGATGTTAAAGGCAACATCTTTTTTTATTCCTTTAGAAAGTAATTCTTTTAAAAGCGGATTGTTTGCGCAAATAACAGGCACAACAGCATCTTTTGTAACTGAAATTGCAAAGGCTCCTTTGTTGAATTCTTCGGGATATATTTCGCGAGAAACCATGCCGATATCAACCATTTCGCTTAAAGCGTCGGCAATACCTTTACCAGCACCACCGGCAGATATATCAACTCGAACATTAGGATGAGTTTTTTTAAACTCATCCACCCATTTTACTGTCATTGGGTAAAGGGCAAATGCACCAGAAATGCTTATTTCACCCTCCATGTTATTTTGAGCATTTACTTTTATAACTATAAGTAAACTGCAAATCATGAATAATAAACTTCTCTTTTTCATATCTTTAATTATTTAAAACCCAATTTGATATTGAATTACTCCCATATTATTATTAACGCTTGATCCCTGTTCTTCACGGAGAGTATACCCTATTTGAACTTTAGACCAATTGTTAAATGCATAGTTTACAACAATTGTATAATTAGTATAAATATCATTATCATTAGATGCATTCGGATCATAAGTATCATATTTTAGAAGAAGTTGCAATTTCTGTGGGATAATATAATACCCAGACTGAACATACCAGCCTTTGCGAATAATATCGCTATCATAACCTTGAATATATTCACTGCGTAAAGAAAGCTGTTTTAATTCATATTTTAACTCAACACCCCATCTATTACGTTTATGATTTGAAGAAGGTGCTCCAAAAACATCAACTCCAGTATAAAATGAGCAACCAAGATCTAACCCTTTTATAGGATGAACAACAGATCGTCCTGCAATTGATTTGTTTTCATTTTTATCGCTAATATTAATGCCTGAACCATTGAAAATGCCTAATGAGTAATCAATTAAAGAACGATTGTTGATTTTTAAAAAGTTTCCGAATACTTGGACGCCAATATCCCTACCATTTTGATTGCCTATTACATCCTTGCCTCTTGCAACAAGAGCCTCTACAACTTGCGAGCGATCAATCATCTCTAATTTATTTGAAGAGGCTAAGTTTTCCATGGAGAAGGGAATCTTAAACTGACCAATAGTTAGATTAACGTAGTCAGCAATTTTACATTCACCATACGCATCGATTAGTTTAGGTGTACCAGCCAAATCCGCTTGAAATCGTATATTCCAATATGGAGAAATTGAGCCCTTTAGGTCAATTCGAGCACGACGAATATCGAAACCATCAATTTTACCCATTTCATCAAGATTTTGATATCGAACTTGGGCATAACCTGAAAGTTGAACTTGTTTAGATGCATTAACTAAAAAAGATTTTTTGTTAGCATCTGTTTCTTGTTGTTTTATTGCGGCTTCTGCTCTTAAAGAATCAGCTTGCTCCTGTGTGATATTTTTATTAACTATTAGTAAATTTAAGATATCATTCGTAGATTGAGCGTATGATTTTAAAGTAACAACAATTAAAATTAGGATTAAAGTAAAAGATTTATTCATAAATAATTAAAATTAGATAAATATAATGTTCTAAAGCAACTCATTATGCGGTATTTATGACGTAATAATAGCCATTTTTTAAAAAATTTAACTCGAAAAAATCGATTGAGTATTTTTTACAAACATATACATTATATTCATCGAATTAGTGTACATTTGTATCGGATAATTAATCCTTTAATATTAAATATTTCATATTTAATCATTAATTATTTAAGTAATGATAGAGGATGATTTACATTTATTTGACTGTAATAGTTGTGTATTTAAGACCATAAGTTGCCATTACATTGGCAATGATGAGTTTGAGGTTATTAGACGACTCTCTGTTCAACTTCACTTTGAAAAAGGGGAGACCATAGTAAAACAGGGTAGTAAATCTACGCACTTAATATTTCTTCATAAAGGTATTTTGAAGTTTACGTACCAAAATCAATCTGGAAAAAATTTTATAATGACAGTTGTTGCAGGACCTAAACTCTTAGGAGGTGCTAACCTTTTCTTTAAAAACACAAATATTTTTTCACTTGTAGCTATAGAAAAATGCGATATTTGTCTTATTGATGAAAATGCTTTTAAAAACACTCTTGTAAATCACGGTAATTATTTGCTTACCCTTTTCGAAAAGACAATTGAAATGTTTCAATCCTCAATCTTCAATTTTATTAGCCTTGCTCATCAGCAGGTTAACGGTAGGATTGCAGATATATTAATTTACCTATCAGAGGAGGTTTACAAAAATCAGGAATATGAGTTTACCCTTTCAAGAAAGGAAATTGCGGAATTTGCGGCTTGTTCTCATGAAAATGTGATTACAACTCTATCGAGGCTTAATAAGGAAGGTACAATAACTCTTGTAGGAAAGAAAATCATAATCAACGATTTAAATAAACTTAAAGAAATAAGTAAACGAGGTTAATGCAAATGATATCAAAAAAAACCCAATATGCGATGCTTGCCTTAACCAAGTTGGCGAAAGAATATGGAAAAGGGCCTATTCCAATTAGCGAAATTGCCACTAGCGAAAGAATACCCCAAAGATTTTTGGAAAATATTCTTCTTGAGATAAAGAAGATGGGAATTTTGGGAAGCCGATTGGGAAAAGCAGGAGGGTATTACCTTATAAAAAAACCCGAAGAGGTTAGCCTTGGTGATATTGTAAGACAATTTGAAGGAACCATAGCAATGATATATTGTATTTCTGAAAAAGCATATCAACCCTGCGAGTTTTGTAAGGACGAAAAAAACTGCAAAATCCGTAAAGTTTTTAAAGAAGTAAGAGATAATACTCTATCGATTCTGCAAAGAAGCACTTTGGATCAACTGATTGATTAGATACATTTTAGTATATTTTTTTAAATTTTAGATTTTTAATCTCTTTAGGTTAATTCCTCGAAGTTCTGCTTCGATAGGAAAAAAATTTTCAAGTAATACTTCGTCAACGCTGCTGTGAAGTAGTTTATTTTTTTAGAAAAATCGAAGATTAAACGATTGAGGTTAAATAGAGACTTAAAGTATGATATTCGCAAGTTGACGTATTTCCTCATATTTTGCTCAGGATCAGGATTCCTATCGATATCTTCTTTAAGTATTTTCAGGAATTCATTCTGTTCTTTTTCTACCACTGCTTTATATAAATGTTCCTTATCTGGAAAGTAGTAGTAAA
Source organism: Bacteroidales bacterium (assembly GCA_013141385.1). Taxonomy (NCBI): domain Bacteria; kingdom Pseudomonadati; phylum Bacteroidota; class Bacteroidia; order Bacteroidales; species Bacteroidales bacterium. The sequence continues at coordinate 8,695 of JABFRB010000018.1, forward strand.
GAAGCTCTTTAGACATATTTAATCCGTAGCAACCGAGTGCATAGTTGTCTTCATTAACCCATACAACAAAACGCTTTTGGGCTGCCTCAATAATCAATTTTGTTTTTTCTTGATTGTTGTTGCTGCCAAAAATTGGTATCATTTTATAGATTTTCTTTTAAAGTAGAAATAAACAAGAATTGTTCCAGTTGACCAAAACGTTTAATAGGTCAAGAATGATGAACTATCAATTACCTCCTAATGTTAAAAGGAATGTAATATTTACTTTGTTACAGGGCAGGATTCAGGCTTAGCATATCTCTTGCATAGAGGTAGGCAGTGAATACAATAGTTGATTTTTTTGTTGGTTTGAGCTTTTTGTAGCCATAAATTGTCGGTAAGAAGATCTCTTCCAATAGCAACAAAATCGGTCATTCCGTTTTCCAACAACCACGAGGCTCTCTCAGGTGTTCTAATTTCATTAACAACAATAATTGGAATCTTAACATGCTTTTTCACCTCAGTGCCGCAATATACAATCCAGTTATTTGGAAAGTTTGCTGGAATTTCTGGAGTTATTCCTTTGTCTCCACCATGAGATACGTGCAAAATATCAATACCATTTTTCTCTAGATGCTTTCCAATTTCAATACCATCAAGGAGAGTAGGGGAGTTTGCTCCCATCCGATATCCAATTATAAAGTTGGCATGACAGGATTGCTTAATCCCTTTAATAATATCTGTAGCCAACTTTAACCGACCAGATAATGAATTACCGTACTCATCAGTACGTTTGTTTATTGCTGAGTTGGCGAACTGGTTAAGCAGATATCCATGGGCTCCATGAAGTTCAATCCCATCAAACCCCGCTAATAGAGCTCTAGTTGCGGCTTCAATAAACGCTGCTTCTATCACTTTAATCCCTTCAATTGTTAAAGCGGCGGAACGTTCATTTTCAGGATCTATTGATGGACCTACTGCTATATCAGAAACTCCCTTATAGGTTCTTAAACCAGAATGTTGTATTTGAAGTAATATAAGTGCTCCATGTCTATGACAGGCATCAGTAATTTTCTTTAACCCCTCCATATGCATATTATTCCATATTCCTGGTTGATAGCTGAATATTTTGCCATCCTTGAGCACACAAGTTGCCTCTACAATGATGATTCCAACACCCCCTTTAGCAATATTTTCATAGTGTTTAATATGCTTTTCGCTAACAAACCCATTTTTATCGGCCCAACCGAAGTTAACAATAGGGGGAAGAACTACTCGGTTCTTAATGTTATATGATTTTATTGTAAAGTTTGAGAATAAATTAGCCATAATGAATTGTTAATTAGGGTGATGTTGTTTGAAAATTTGAAGATGATACAATTTGAAAGTGTTTTCTTAAATTACAAAAATGATTAGTTATAAATCAAGAGACAATTTCTAATCTACTGATTTTTTAACCTTCATGTTGTTGTATGAATGGTGCAAAATCCTTGGCATACTTCACAGGATTAAACTCAATTACCTCATGCTTTGCAATTTTATTAATAAAGAAAGGATCTTGTTGAATAATACTCCAAACCTCTTCAATATCTTTCGCATTGCAAATAATAATTCCACCTGTACGCGGATTGCGAGGTCCAGAGCAAATTAAATTGCCAGTTGCATAGTATTTATCGAGAAATGCTCTGTGATCGTCCAGATGGGCATCAACCACTGAGATTGCTTTAATATAGGTTACATGAACAAGGTACATATGAAAACAGTATTGTATGTGATTACAAACTTTGAAAATATTTTAGTTTTATCAACCTAATTAATAATCAATATCTTTTCTAAGTATTTTCTTTTCTGAGTTTAATCGTTTTCCCTCTAACCGCTTTTCTTTTGCTTTTCTAGACGGTTTTGTGACTTTTCGATTTTTCTTGGGTTCTAGTGCTTTGCGAATTAAAGCATAGAATTTATCGATAACTTTCTCTTTATTTGCTAATTGCGATCGTTCTGATTGTGAGACTAGGATAAGTTCTCCCTCTTTATTTATCTTATTTGCAAGTTTAACTAGTATTATTTCTTGCTCATCTTTTGTTAATAAAACGGATTCCAAAATATTAAACCTTAATTCAATTTTGGAGCTAACCTTATTTACATTTTGCCCTCCGGGGCCACTACTCCTAGATGAATTGAATTTAAATTCTGAATAGAAATCTCGACTTTGAATAATATCTATATCCATTTAAATTGATGACTAGTGTATTTTGTTTGCGAACCAGAGGAGAATCTATAATATTTTCAAAAAAGATATCTTAATATCAACAATTTTAAAGTTTGGGAGGGGAGATATTACTTTTTCTCCCCATTTCTTGTATGTATTATTTTACCAGCAATGCTAATAGCAATCTCAGCAGGAGTTTGGCTATTTATTGATAAACCGATAGGAGAATCAACACGATTAAAATCATTATCGGTAAAACCAAATGCCTTTAGTGAATCGTAAATGCTCTGCACTTTGTTTTTACTACCAATCATACCGAGGTATTTCAATTTCTTACCCAGTAACTGTTTAAGAATAATTTGATCGAATTTATGACCAAAACTCATTATAGCTACGTAGCTATTTTGACCCTCTGGGACAAGATCTTCAACCTTATTGTAATCAATTATATGCTTCTGATGAGCAAAACTATTAGCAGTAAAAGTTGATAGTTCTTTCCTATTGTCGAATACAACCACCCTGAACTCAAGCATTCTTAATATTTGGCTTAAAGGAACGCTAATATGTCCTGCACCAAAAATATAAACTGTATCCTTTAGACCAATAAACTCTTTATATTCCCAATCTTTTGGACTATTTATAAAAGCGCTTACTTGAAAATCAGAAGAATCATCTTTTATAAAATGAATATTATTAGGACTAATGGTAAGAATGCCTTTCTCTCCATTATTAATACACTCTTTAATGGTACTTATAGTCTCTAAATCCGATGATGTAAGAGGTAAAAAAACATGGGTTTGCTCACCTGAGCAGATCATGCCCGACTTATCATATTCTGCTTCAGAATCATGAATCTGCCTTTTAATTAGGGATTCCAACGTATCACTTGAAACCCGTTTACGAGCCAGTTCAACCATGTTGTATTCCATCACACCGCCACCTATGGAGCCTGAAATTTCACCATTTTGCGAAACAGCCATTTTAAAACCAACTCGACCCGGACTGCTGCCCTTGCATTCAATAACGGTTAGTAGTATTACCCTTCTCTTTTCCGAAAGTTGATTGTAAATAAAATTCCAAAGTTCCATAATTATTAAGATTATTGACTTGTGATAGGGATTAAATATGAATTGTAAAAGTATAAAAGATATTTATTGAGCAGTATAGTTAGGAATAATATTATCTTTCCTATTGTAGTAATTATTCCTCATAAAGAATATTATTCTATAAATAATATATTTACTGATTTATTATGCTATATTAGTAAACGGATTGTATATTTATGTTCTATAATTTGATACTAATTGTTAATAATTTTAACTTTGGCATCGAAATTAAATTGACATTTAAGCCATGGAAAGTATTTTTCAACAAATTAATGAATTATCAGAGAAGTATCGCAACTACACAGCCGAGAACCTTTCGAAATTAGTGAAAATTAAATCGTTGAGCACACAGGAAAAGGATGTTCAGCTAGAGTTAAAACGTCAAATGGAAGAGGCTGGTTTTGATGAGGTTAAAATTGATGGTTTAGGAAATGTTATTGGTCGTATTGGAAACGGTAAGAAGATTTTGGCTATTGATGGTCACATGGATACCGTTGATATGGGCAATATGGACAACTGGAGTTTTAATCCACTTGGTGGAGAAATTAAGGATGGTTTTGTGCATGGTCGTGGAACAGTTGACCAAGAGGGGGGCTCTGCTGCTTTTGTTACATCTGGAAGAATTTTAAAAGAGTTAGGATTTGATAAAGACTTGACCATTTACTTCGTAGGAAGTGTGATGGAAGAGGATTGCGATGGTCTTTGCTGGAAGTATATTGTTGAAGAAGATAAGATTAAACCTGATTTTGTAATTAGTACCGAACCAACTAACCTTAATATATATAGGGGTCATAGGGGTAGGATGGAGATGCATGTTCATTTCCACGGCGTATCATCGCATGGTTCAGCTCCTGAACGTGGAAAGAACGCTATCTATATGGCATCACGTGCAGCACTTGAAATCGAGAAATTAAACGAAAGACTAAAATTCGATGAGTTTTTAGGTAAAGGTAGTGTTACCATTTCTGAGATAATTTCTGGTAGTCCTTCGCTTTGCGCTGTTGCTGATTATGCAAGAGTACACCTTGATAGAAGGTTAACTTGGGGCGAAACCAAGGAATCTGCTGTTAAGGAGGTTGAAGAGGTTGTAAAAGGCATGAACGCTAAGGTTGAAGTTCTTAACTATTCTGAAAAAGCCTATACTGGCTTAGAGTACGGAATGGAGAAGTACTACCCAACATGGAAAATGGCTGAAGATCATCAAGTTGTTCAAACAGGTGTAAAAGCCTACAAGAACCTTTTTGGTAAGGATGTTAAGGTTGATAAATGGACATTCTCAACCAACGGTATTATGACTTGTGGTACTTATGGCATTCCAACTATTGGGTTTGGTCCTGGTAATGAGGTTTTGGCACATGCTCCAAATGAGAAAGTACCAGTTAATGATCTTGTTATTGCGGCGTCGTTTTATGCAGCTTTTGCTTATGAATTATGTAAATGAAAAGTGAAAAATTAAAAGTGAAAAATACCATGAATCTAAAAGATAGAATTGAAGGACTTAGCAAAGTTAAGTCGGAGTTGTACAAGAAAGATTTTCTTCTAACATGGGAGAAAAAAGAGCAGGATTTAAAGATTGTTTTTGAAGTTGCCGCAATTCTTAAGGAGATGCGCGCTCAGAATATCTCACCAAGAGTATTCGACTCAGGATTAGCAATTTCTAACTTCCGCGATAATTCAACCCGCACACGCTTCTCATTCGCTTCAGCTAGCAACCTCCTTGGGTTAGCAGTTGCCGATTTAGATGAGGAAAAATCGCAGATTGCACACGGTGAAACAGTACGTGAAACAGCCAATATGATCTCTTTCATGTCCGATTTTATTGGTATTCGTGATGATATGTTCTTAGGCGAAGGCAATAAGTACATGCGCGAGGTTGGTTCATCTCTCGATGAAGGTTTTGCAAAAGGAGTTCTTCCATCACGTCCAGGTATTGTGAACCTACAGTGCGACATGGATCACCCAACCCAATCGATGGCAGATCTGATGCACCTACAAGATGTATACGGATCACTTGAAAATCTAAGAGGTAAAAAAATCGTAATGAGTTGGGCTTACTCACCAAGTTACGGTAAACCACTTTCAGTTCCACAAGGTATTATCGGATTGATGTCACGCTTTGGGATGAACATCGAATTAGCTTACCCAGAAGGATATGGCTTAATCCCTGAGATTGTTGATATTGCTAAGAAGAATGCTCAGCAAAGTGGTGGTTCATTGAATGTTAGCCATTCCATGTCAGAAGCTATGAAGGGTGCAGATATTGTTTACCCAAAGAGTTGGGCACCATTCCATATTATGCAGCAGAGAACTAAACTTCTACAAAATGCTGATAAAGCAGGTTTAAAGGAGCTAGAGCAAGTTTGCCTTGCAAATAACGCTAAGTTCATGGATTGGGAGTACGATGAAGCTAAGATGAAAACAACCAAGAACGGAAATGCCCTTTACATGCATTGTTTACCAGCCGATATTAGCGATGTTTCCTGCAAACATGGTGAAGTAAGTGCCGCAGCGTTTGAGCATTACAGGATTAAAACCTACCAAGAAGCTGGTTTTAAACCTTATATCATTGCAGCTATGATGTTTACAAATAGATTTGAGAATCCTGCAGAGACATTAAAAGGAATTCTTGATAGAAATAGAAAAAGAGTAGGATTTTAAGTATACACTTTTTTTATAATAATGAGTGAAGCATCTTAAATCTATATGATATTAAGGTGCTTCATTTCGTTTTGAATGACAAGAAACTGTATTCTCAGAAAATTTAAGCGTGCTTCTCATTCGGGGATTCCTTAAATAATGACTAATGGTAATATGAATTCATTGTCATCCTGAGCGAAGCGAAGGATCTCCAAATATTGAAACATAATAGATGCTTCACTCCGTTCAGCATGACAAGCAATGGTTTTTTTAGGAAATTTCAATCTCTACTTGTTCGGGGATTCCTTAAATAATGATAAATTGTAAAATGATCCCATTGTCATCCTGAGCGAAGCGAAGGATCTCCTATTTGTCATTCAGTGCGAAGCGAAGAATCTAAAATGCTTATATTCGTTCAGTATAGAAATAAAAAATTTTGTATTTCTTAATACATCGAAGAATTTAAAACCAATAATTATGAAACAGCATAATTATTTCGCTTATATTACAACTAATCAGAGCAAAACGGTTATATATACAGGTGTTACAAATGATTTGAAAAGAAGATTATTTGAGCACGAAGAGGATTCTCATGGACAAAAACTATTCTTTGCAGGTAAATATAATTGTTATCATCTAGTTTATTATGAACGATTTCAATTCGTACAAGATGCTATAAGAAGGGAGAAAGAAATTAAAGGTTGGAAGCGAAGCAAAAAGGATTATTTGATTTCTGAATTTAACCCAGAGTGGAGATTCCTTAATGATGATGAATTGTAATTGAATCCATTGTCATCCTGAGCGAAGCGAAGGATCTCTAAATATTGAAACATTACAGATGCTTCACTCCGTTCAGCATGACATGCAATGGTATTTTCAGGAAATTTCAATCTCTACTTGTTCGGATATTCTTTAAATAATGATGAATTGTAAAATGAACCCATTGTCATCCTGTGCAAAGCAAAGGATCTTCCATTTGTCATTCTGAGCAAAGCGAAGAATCTTAGATGCTTCACTCCGTTCAGCATGACAAGCAATGGTATTTTCAGGAAATTTCAACCCTTGCTCGTTCGAAAATTCTTTAAATAATTGATGAATTGTAATATGAAACCATTGTCATCCTGAGCGAAGCGAAGGATCTTCCAACAGTATGTTCAGGAAATTTTATACCCTTCCACAATTATTATTACCCACATCTTTTGATTTACTATAATATGGGCTAGAGGTTTTCTGTACCTTTCTGCGAAGGAGTTTCCCTGTTGGTAAACCAGATATTATTTTACCATTATCAATACCAATAATCCCTTTAGATATAACATATTGAGCTTTCCCCTTCACGCTAAATCCCTCATAAATGCTTATGTCAGCCTTTGAAAGATGTGTTTTTGCTGATATAATAGACTTAGAATCTGGATTCCATATAACAATATCTGCATCAGAACCTACAGTAATCTCACCTTTTTGAGGGTATAGCCCGAAGATTTTTGCTGGTTGGGTCGAGAATATATCAACCATTCTATTTAGGCTTATAATATCTTTTAAAACGCCATAAGTATAAAGAAGTTCAAGACGATGTTCTATGCCACCTGCACCATTGGGAATTTTGCGGAAATCATCCTTTCCAACCGATTTTTGTTCGAATGAAAATGGGCAATGATCCGTTCCAACTGTTTGAATCATATTTGCTTTAATACCTTCCCATAGATGCGCCGAATCCTCTGGTTTACGTAATGGTGGGCTGATAACATACTTGACAGTCTGTTCAAACTCTCCACTGTACTTTGATTCATCCAACATTAAGTATTGTGGGCATGTCTCAGCAAAAATTGGTTGACCACTTTGCTGGGCAAGATGTATGTGCTTTAGGGAGTCTCCTGCGGAAACATGAACAATGTAAAGGGGACAGTTAGTTTGATCGGCAATATCAATAATGCGTTTTACTGCAATTGATTCTAGTTGAGAAGCACGTGAAAGCATGTGATATAGAGGCGAAACCATCTTTTGGTTAAAATAGAAATCCCTAAAGGTGCTAACCTCATCACCAAGCTCGCAATGGGCAGTAACCATACCGCATAACTTACCAACTGCTTTCATAACATGGTATGCGGATTCATCATCAAGTCCAATGGACTCCTTGTAGGCTAGGTAAATCTTGAAAGATGGGAATCCCATATCAATGCACTGTTCAATTTCTTTCTCAGAATTTGGCCTCCAATCAACGGGACTTACATGAAAAGAGTAGTCAATAGGGCAATTCTTGGCCTCATCAATTCTAATATTCAGCGCATCTGGTAGTGGTTGACCCTTTTTGGGGGTTACAAAATCGATAATTGTTGTTGTTCCACCATATAAAGCGGCTATTCCACCACTTAAAAAATCATCCGATGAATAACCGGCAGGCGTAGGAAGGAAGAGGTGAACATGGGGATCGATTCCTCCTGGGAAAACGTATTGGTTTTCAGCATGAATAACCCTATCTACATGATTTTCTGAGATATGCTTATCTATTCTGATGATTTTTTCATCCTCAATAAGAATATCAGAATTGAACTGTTCAGTAGATGTTACTATTATTCCGCCTTTGATAAGAATCTTCATGATCTTCTCCTTAATGAAAGAGTAAATTTAGCTATAAAGGAATATAAAATACTATTCAACGTCGTTTAGTTAAGGAGATTCCGCATCAAGTGCGGAATGACAAGGGGCGTGTATCCCATTCTTACTGTCATTCCTGCGAAGGCAGGAATCCCTAACTTAATAGGTACTAAACCTTAACTAAGTGATATTGAAACACTATTTTTCCAGAACTCTTACAAACATACCATTGCTATCCTCTTTAAACCCTAATTTTTTAAGATATTTAATGTACTTTACGCTACGCCCTTCGGCCATAACACTGGTAAATCCCGCTTCAATGAATTTATGCTTAAGTCTCAGGTAAACATATTTGCCATTTTTAAAGTCGCGATACTCAGGAATCACATAATCTAGCCCAACCTTAAGCACATTACCATCCTCACGATGAGCAAGGTAAAGCCCCGCAACCGACATGTTCCTTAGGATAAAGAAGCTGACCGTATTCATATCGGGTATATAGGTGAACCCAGGGAAAAATCGCTGAATCTCCTCATTATGAAATTCAATAAACCTTATTAAATACTTGTTTTCAGGGCGAATTTCGAGTATTTCGAATATCTCCTTTTTACCATATATAATCACCAAATAGTAAACATCTACAATTGCAATAATCCCATTAAGAATTCCCACGGGAATAGCACCAATTAAGAACCCATAGATTGAAAAAACCAACGCCCCCGCTAGGTTAAGCCACCTGAACTTAACTATTGAGCTAATTGCAAGCGAAATAGCAATAACTGCCGATGCTGCATAGCCCACCCACTGCAATAATTCTGAATTCATATCTATATCGTTGTTATTTTGATTTAAGATTTTACGCCTTAATCTTCTTTTACCGTGATTGCGAATTTACCGGAGGCAACCGCCCTACAAAAATAACGATAATCCTTAATAATGATGAATTGTAATATGATCCCCTTGTCATCCTGCGCGCAGCGAAGGATCTTCCTATTGTCATTCTGAGCGCAGCGAAGAAACTAAGATGCTTCACTCCGTTCAGCATGACAAGAAACAGTAAGTTCAGAAAATCTTAACCCCTTTCCTTAATAATGATAAATTGTAATATGATCCCCTTGTCATCCTGAGCGCAGCGAAGGATCTAAGATGGTTGCTTTCAGCGAATCCTTCGGATTTCAATCCGTTCAGCATGACAAGAAACAGTATGTTCAAAAGATCCCAACCATTGCTCAAACCCAGATTTCTTAATAATTATGAATTGTAATATGATTCCATTGTCATCCTGAGCGCAGCGAAGGATCTAAGATGCTTCACTCCGTTCAGCATGACAAGAAACAGTATGTTCAAAAGATCTCAACCATTGCTCATACCCAGATTTCTTAATAATGATAAATTGTAATATGATCCCATTGTCATCCTGAGCGGAGCGAAGGATCTTTCCAATATCACCCTGAGCGCAGCCAAGGATATAATTATCCAGCAAACATCTGCCATTCATATATAATCGGATAGCAATTACTCCAAATCACTGATTCGCTCCAATAATTCTTGTGCTTTATAAACCTCTTGGTATCTCTCTAAAATACCCTTTGCTATTTTTAAATAGTTTTTATCCTTTTTAAATAAATAGACGCCCGTAATTAATGTTCTGGCATAATCAATTTTATACACTTGTGGATTCTCCTGATATAGATCTCTATAAATCTTCAAAGCCTCTTCGTATTTTTCTTTGGCCTGCGGAAATTCATTCTTTTCCGAATATAAAATAGCCAAATTATTCAAAGTCATCGCCATATCTGGTAAATACGTTTTTGGATTTTCTTGGGCTAGGTCTCTATAAATCTTCAAGGCCTCCTCATATTTTTCTTGGGCTTGCGGAAATTCATTCTTATCCTTTTGTAAAATCGCCAAATTGTTCAGAGTCATCGCCACATCGGGCAGATAAGTTTTTGGGTTCTCTTGTGCTAGCTCTCTCTGTATCTTAAGGGCCTCCTCGAATTCTTCTTTTGCAGGCGAAAATTCATTTTTATCCCAATGTAAAACCGCTAAATTGTTCAAAGTCCTTGCCACATCGGGCAGATACGTTCCTGAGTTCTCTTGAGCGAGTTCTCTATAAATCGTCAAGGCCATTTCGTATTTTTCTTGGGCCTGCGGAAATTCATTCTTTATCTTTTGTAAATTAGCTAAATTGATCAGAGTCATCACCACATCTGGCAAATAAGTTCTTGGGTTCTCTTGAGTGAGGTCTCTATAAATCTTCAAGGCTTCCTCGTATTTTTCTTGGGCCTGTGGAAATTCATTCTTTACCGAATGTAAAACTGCCAAATTGTTCAAGGTTTTAGCCGCATCGGACAGATACATTTTTGGGTTCTCTTGGGCTAAGTTTCTATATATCTTCAAAGCCTCCTCATATTTTTCTTGAGCCTGCGAAAATTCATTCTTATCCGAATGTAAAACTGCAAAATTGTTCAAAGTCAACGCCAAAGCTGGTAGATATGTTCTTGGGTTCTCCTGAGCGTGTTCTCTATAAATCGTTAAGGTCTTTTGATATAATTTTGCAGCCTCATCAAAGCAGTTGAGTTTTTGCAAAAAATACGCAGTATTGAAATAATTTACTAAAATAGGTTCTACTACAATCAACTCTTTATATAAATCTAATGTCTGCTGGAATGCAAAAAGGGCTTTCGTTGCTTTAATTGATTGTTTTAGGATTAAAATATTCTCTTTCTCTATTTTCTCCTTTCTTGAAAAATACTCCAGTTTTATTTTTTCGGCATCACCCTCCTGAAAATGCTTCTGAATGTTTTCTAATACTCTAGCAAAATCTGTTTTCCCTGTTGATTTTAAAAGCGTAATTGTATTAGTCAAATCTTCATTTTGCTCAAAAACCACCTTTGTTACCACCAATAGCAGCTCTTTTATTTCGATTGATATTTTTCTTGCTTGGTACCACTCATCAATTCTTGCACTAGTTTCCCCTTTGCCATTTTTTATAGGTAGATTTTTCAGGTATTGTTCAATATCACGAGGATCAATGTTTGAGTTTTTTATTAGTTGATCTAGTTTTTTATTTGATTCTGTAACTGTTTCTAAAATTGAGTCCTGCCCATCAATTATTGTTTCGGTGTTTTTCAGTATTTGTTTCTCTTTACTTGGGAAAAGAATATTATATAAAAATGACGAAAACATGTTTGTAAAAACACCAGATATAAAAGCGGAGATAAGAGAACCAGATAAAAGCCATGCCTCCAGCTTAGTTAAACTCCCTTTAAATGAACTCCATTTGAAGCTAAGCAGATAACCTAAACGGTTTGTGCAATACAAATAGGTAATTACGCCTAATAGTATAAGAACTGGTATAAATAGTCCAAGTAACCATTTGTGTTTTTTAATAAATTCTTTCATGCAAATTGAGCCTATTAAGAATCTTATTTATAATGATAACAGCTGCTAATTAACCTCTTATCAAACAGCATATCAATACGAAAATATATAAAAACATGCTTGCTTGCGCATCAACCCCAATATATTTTACTTATAGTAATGGTCTTTGTGGGTGGAGTTTAATATTACGGTGCGATGCACCTTATTTACCAGAATTATTTAATTGGACTACAAATATTATGCGGCTCTGCCGCTACAAGAGCATTTAACCGATGGATTCACGCTTTGGGTGCGTAGCACCTTAATATTTGTAGACATATCGAGACCATAAGAGCAATAGGTACAGAGTACCGTAATCTTATCAAACTCAATATAACGGTGCGATGCACCTCATTTGCCATAATTATGTAATTGGACTACAAATATTATGCGGCTCTGCCGCTACGAGAGCATTTAACCAATGGATTCACGCTTTGGGTGCGTAGCACCTTAATATTTGTAGACATATCGAGACCATAAGAGCAATAGGTACAGAGTACCGTAATCTTATCAAACTTAATATTACGGTGCAATGCACCTCATTTATCAAAATTATATTAACCCTAGATTTTGGAACTGTTATGTTAATAATACCCTTACAACATCTGAGTTAATAAAATAAGGTTGATTTCATAGGTCGTTCAATTTTCTACGAAGGTTTTTAAAACCTTATTTTCAGATATTTAACCTTCGTAGAAAATTAGTATTTATACAAGATTTCAACCTTATTACCTTATTCGAGGAACGCCGACAATAAATATTGTTTACACAATTTTCTTTATACTACCGTTGCAGATCATCAAAACCCATTTGTAGAGCATCAAAACCTCTTAGCTGAATAACAAAATTTCTTTGCAGAGTAACAAAACTGCTTTGCAGAGCAACAAAACCCATTTGTAGAGTAGCAAAACCTCTTCGCACTTCATCAATCGCGAATTGTGAAAGCACAAAACCCTATTGCGAGGCCACAATCGGGAAATGCGTTACAATAAAATACCACTGCAACTCAATTATCGCATTTTGCGATAGTTTAATCGCAAAAAAGTAAGTACACAATCACAAACCGCAAAGTACAAGGGGGGTGAAAATGGGAAATATATTATATTGATTTAAGAACAAGGAATGATGATTTATGAATTCTGATGTTTGCGTAATCAGCTTGTTTTCAGAAAACTTCTAAAATCTAAATTCGTTAATCCTTGTTCCTAAATCAAAGTGTTTACTCCTGCATCTTCTTCCAAAGTCGAAGAGCACGTTCCTTAGAAACTTTTAGAATTTCGGCCTCATCAACAGTTTGAATTAGCCTGTTTTTCACAATCAGCTTACCATTCGAAATAACATCGCAAACATGGTTTGAGTTGATACCGAAGATGAAATGCCCTAAAAAGTTATTCTGGTTAATCTCGGTAGGAGAGGCGTAATCAAGCACTACAAGATTATTATCACCATCGCCCTTAAAGCCATTATCCTCGATATACTTATGAACATTCCTGAAACGTTGATACGATGATGGATAGGTAATATTATCGAATCCTTGACCAACAAAAAAGGCCGATTTTGCGCTTTGAAGCATATCGCTGTGCATTCCATCGGTGCCAAGCATTATCCTCGAACCAAGAAACTCGCCGTTAAAATAACCAACGTTATTATTTAGGTTGCTCTCCGTGTTTTGAACCACCCAGCATGGGGAGTTGCGGATAATGTCTTTTTCATCTTCATCTAAGTGAAGGCAATGTCCAAGTATAGTTTTAGATGATTTTAGAGCACCATATTCGTTTAGGCGTGTAATAACCCGTTTTCCGTACTTCTTGATACAAAATTCCTGATCGTACAAATCCTCGGCAACGTGAATATGAATACCAGAATTCAAACGATTCATCATCTCCACAGACTTCTCCATGGTTTCATCGTTTACAGTAAATGATGCATGTAAACCAACTAACCCTTGACGTTTACCTAGATATTCCTCGGTTTCCTCGATTCCCTCTTTGGCGGATTTAAACCCATCACGATCCGATATTTCGTAGCATAAAAGGTGCGAAACACCAACCTTATCAAAAGCTTTAGCAATTGTTTCAAGCGAACCTTTTACTGCGAAAGGGGAGGCATGATGATCGATAACGAAGGTAGAACCTGCTTTTGCGCAAGCAATTGCTGTTACCAATGCGCTCGATTCAACCATTTCAAGATCAAGGCATTTATCCAGAGTCCACCAAACGTACTTTAGAATTTCGTAGAAATTTTCAGGGTTTTTCTTGGGAGCACCCATTCCTCTAGCAAGAGCAGAATATATATGATGATGCCCAACACCAAACGACTTTGTTACCAATTTGCCAGTACAATCAAGCACCTCAAGGTTTGATTTATCGGCTATTTGGTCGATATTTTCAACGAACTGAATCGTGGTTTTATCTTGTTCAACAAGAATATTTTTTTGACTGAATTCAAGCGTTTTCCAGTCAATATAGGTGGCATTTTTTAGTAGTATAGACATTCTTAATAGATTTTAAACGCAACGTCACTAAGGCGCAAAGTTAATAATCTTAGCGTCTCAGCGACTTAGCGTTCGGAATTTATGAATTATTTTCTCTTCATCGGGAGTTTTGTCCTCTTTATGCCATCAAATGCATAAAAAGCATTTGCAACCGCGGCAGCAGTGGGAACTAGACCTATTTCACCAATTCCTTTTGCACCGTAAGGCCCAACAGGATCTTTCTCCTCGATACCAATTATCTCCATTTCAGGCATTTCGTTGGCTCTGAGAATACCGATATCCTTAAACTTTAGGCTAACTGGTCTTCCATTTTTATAGGGTAAATCCTCTGTAAGTGCATATCCAAGACCCATGTGCAGAGCACCTTCGATCTGACCCTCAAAAAGCATCTGGTTCATGATTTTACCTACATCGTGAGCAGCAATAATCTTGGTTATTTCACCCTTTTCATCAAGAATAACAACCTGTGTAGCATAACCATAGGCAAAGTGGATTACAGGCTCGGCAGTATCTGCGCCGGGTTTGCATGTCCAATCGCACACGAATTTTCCTCTGTAGGATCTTCCTGCAAGTTGACTTAGTGTGCAATTCTTTAAATCTTCCTTGATTCTTTTTGATGCATCAATAATTGCGTTGGCAACTAAGGCGGTAGCCCTAGATGAAGTGGTCATTCCCGTTGGGATATTCACTTCGGTCTCGACTTTCACTTCAATAATTTCGGGAGATATACCTGTTTCCTGATGGAAGGTTTGGATTGCCATCGTATGAACACCTTGACCCATCTCGGTCCAACCATGATGGATTATCACCTTTTTATCCGAAACTATATTGATAATTACATCACTATCGTCAGTCATTCCATTACCAACCCCTGTATTCTTGATTCCACAGGCTATTCCAGCATATTTAGCACTTTGGAATTGATCTTTTACCGCTAAAAGAGTTTTCTTTAACCCAACACCACGCAATACCTGACCCGTAGCGGTTTTCTTGCCATCTTCAAGGGCATTGTTGTAGCGAATTTGCCAGCGATCAAAACCGCCCATTTTGCAAATCTCATCGATACAACTCTCCACAGCAAATACTGCCTGAGGAACGCCAAATCCGCGCATTGCACCGCATGGAACGTTGTTGGTGTAAACGGTATCAGCCTTAATATCAACAGAAGGCACTGTGTAACCGCCAGTAGCATGACCTACAACACGTTCCATTACCTTAGTTCCTACCGATGCATAAGCACCTGAATCACCAATGGCACTTAGTTTAATGCCTGTAAACATTCCATTTTTATCGCATGCAAGGCTAATATCCATCCAAACAGGATGACGTTTTGGGTGCATAATAATTGATTCATCCCTATTTAGGTGAACCCTAACAGGTACCTTAAGTAGATATGCATGTAGCGATGCATGGCTCTGAACAGTAGTATCTTCCTTACCTCCAAACCCGCCGCCATTCTGAACTTGGACAACTTTTACCTTATCCTCGGTAAGTCCAAGAACTTTTGCAACAAGTTTTCTATCAACATAAGCACCTTGGCCTTGTGAATAGAGTCTTACACCATCATCCTCTGGAAGAGCAATGGCAGTCTCTGTTTCAAGGAAAGCATGCTCAATGCGTTGAGTTTCATAGTGTCCGCTTGATACGAAAGCAGCCTCTTTAAATGCTTTATGAACATCGCCAAAGCGAATGCTGCAAGTTTCAAGGATATTTGAATGTTCGGCGTGAACTCGAGTGCAATTAGGCTTTACGGCCCCATGAACATCGGTAATTGCCTCTAATACTTCGTATTCTACATTAATAAGTTTTACCGCTTTGCGGGCAATTGCCTCGGTTTTAGCCACAACACTAGCAACAACATCGCCAGTATAGTTGGTTATCTCGCCCTCGCCAATCATCATTGGCCAATCGTGGTAAACAATGCCAATTACCTTATTTCCAGGGATATCTTTAGATGTAAATACCCTAATAACACCTTCAACCTTAAGCGCTTCTGTGAAATCAACTTTAAGAACCTTTGCCCTAGGGTGATCTGAGAATTTTAAAACCCCATGCACCATACCATCGAAGTGCATATCATCTACGAAATCTCTATCACCTAAAGCTGTTTCAATTGCTTGATATTTGGGATAGGGTTTACCAATAAGTGCTGATTTTGCTTTGTTTTCAGAACCTTTGCCATTTAACTCCTTAAAGGTCTCATCAATTGCATCAACTATTTTGACATAGCCAGTGCACCTACATATATTAGGGGTGATAGCTTTAACAATTTCGGGTCGGGTAGGGGTTTTGTTAACATTATACAGCCCTTTTGCACGCATTATCATACCAGGAGAGCAGAATCCACACTGAACAGCACCCTTTTCAGCAAAGTTTTTGCCGATTGTAGAACGGAATTCTTTGGGAAGCCCTTCGGTTGTATTAATCACAGCACCCTCAAGGTCTTTCATCTTGGTTCTACAAGCCAATTTCGGTTTTCCATCAATTTCAACGGTGCAAGCACCGCAAACTCCTTGACCAGAGCAACCATCTTTTGCTGATGTAATCTTATGTTCGAGCCTTAAATGATCGAGAAGGGTTTCTTCCAAATCGCCAGAAAAGGTTCGTTTTATGCCGTTAAGGGTATATGAAATCATGATATTAGTTTTTTCAGGTTATCAATCGATGGGTTAATTGATTCAGGTATTTTAAGCATGCTACTTACTGATTTTAAATCTTTTAAGCCACTACCTGTAAGAAGAACAACATTGTTTGAACCATCTACAATTTTACCACTTTTTTGGTAAGATAGCAGTCCTGCAAAGGCAGTTGTAGCAGCAGGTTCCGAGAATATTCCTGTATTCCTTGATAGAATAGCAGAAGCATTCATTATCTCCTCATCAGTAACGGTAAGAATTTCACCATTATATTTTTGGATGAACTGTTGAGCCATGTAGAAATTCCTAGGTATATCAACAGAAATAGAGTCTGCCATTGTTGTGCTTGGCACAATTTTAAACTCTTTTTGGTTGATATTTCTAACTAAATTATCGCTGCCCTTAGATTGAACAGCAACGATTGTAGGCATTCTATCAATTAAATTCAATAATAGCAAGTCCTCAAAACCCTTGTAAACACCCGATATAATTACTCCATCGCCAACTGGGACGAAAATTCTATGTGGAGTTTTAAACTTTAGCTGTTCAATTAGTTCAAATGAAACCGTTTTTTTCCCCTCAATTGTAAATGGGTTAAAGGCTGTATTGCGATTGTACCATCCAAATTCCTCTGTAGCCTTTACGCTAAGATCAAAAGCCTCATCATAAGTGCCTTTAACAGGAACTATGGTGGCTCCGTACATGATTATCTGAGTTAGTTTCGCTAGAGGAGCCGTTTCAGGTACCATAATTATAGCTTTTTGAGCTTGCGCAGCGCACATACCCGCTAGCGAAGAACCCGCATTCCCAGTTGAAGCGGCTACTATCGTATTCAACCTATTTTCTTTGGCATATGCTGATACTAAGGCAGATGCCCTGTCTTTAAACGAGAAAGTAGGGTTTTGCGAATCATCTTTCAGATGAAGTTGGAAAGGTAAAGGTTTACCCTCCAATTTATCGAATGAGTAAAGTGGTGTTTTTCCGACCCTTAAAACAGGTAAACTATCAGAATTTTCAATAGGTAGAAGGCTAATAAACTCATTTTGGCGTAATTCGTAAAAGCCAGATAGTTTTTTTCCTAAAGAATGATAATCATACACTACTTTTAGAACTCCTTTGGGTGGATTTGTAGGTGTATTTTCTTTACTACATGATGGACAAAGGTACATAACACCATTTGGCGTATATTTTTTACCACAATCGGTGCATCGATATATAAACTTGGATGAATTCATGACTTTTAAGTAGAGCTAAATTACTGTTTTTAGGTATAACTATTAAAAAAAACTCTGTGATTCTCGGTGTCTTATAGTTACTCTATGTTAGAAATCTAATCAGAGAGGCACTGCGAATACACCGAGATACACAGAGGGAAAAGTAAGTCTCTATTTCTTATAAACCTTTTAAAAGGCCAGTACGTTCGTTGAATTCGTTTATCAGTTTATCCCACTGATTTACTTGATGGAAAAGGGTATCCCAAATCTCTCTATCATACCAAAGTTGGTTCAAATCTTCAACCTCTTTTCCTTGCTGTTCGCACCAAGTAAAGTACTTTAGGTTATGAATTGCTTTCCTATCATTATAGGTAAGTTCTTTCATGGTATCAGCTCTCGTTCCTAGAATACATTTCTCGAAATCGCGAACTGCTTGTATATCATTATATTTTCCTTTTTCAACACTTAGCTCTTCAACTCTTGATTTGTACATATCAGCAGAATCGGTAGCGATGGTGAAAATAACATCCTCACCAGTCATTTCGAAATGCTTAGCGGTTTTAATTGCTGAAAGCATATTGCCAATTCCTGATATACCTATTAAATGAAGGTCGTTGATTAAATTCTGATCGATACCAATCGATTTTAGGTAAGCATGACCGTCTTTCTCATTAAATAAACGAAGAATTCTCATGCAATCCTCATCATCAATAGCTGTAACAACGTCAGTGTTTTTAACATTGTGTACCCAAGGAACATGCTTATCGCCAATACCTTCGATTCTATGTCCACCAAATCCATTATTTAATAAGGTAGGGCATTGTAATGCTTCAGAAGCAACAACCTTAATGTGTGGAGCAACAGTGCGTAGATAATCACCCGCAGCAATTGTTCCAGCTGAGCCAGTAGCAGAGACATATGCAGCCAACTTGCTATTCTTACCTTTAACTAAGTTGTATACATCTTCAATTGCTCTTCCTGTAGTATTATAGTGCCATGCCGAGTTTCCAAACTCATCGAATTGATTGAAAATGATGCAATCCTTACGGGTTTTCTTTATCTCCCAACATTTATCGTAAATCTCTTTTACGTTCGATTCACAACCATGAGTAGCAATCACCTCAGATCCAATTACATCACGTAACCAAGCGAAACGCTCTTTACTCATCTCCTCAGGAAGAATGGCAACTGACTCAGTTCCCATTACCTTTGAATCGAATGCACCACCTCTACAATAGTTTCCTGTTGATGGCCATACCGCTTTATGAAAGGTTGGATCGAATTCTCCTGTTGTTATTCTTGGTGCAAGGCAACCATAAGCAGCACCAACTTTATGTGCTCCTGTAGGAAACCATTTACCAATAAGTAGTACAATTCTAGCATCAACGCCGGTTATTGCTTTTGGTAGTTCTATATAATTCGGATTACCATATAAGCCACCTTTTTCCTTTGGCTCATTTTTCCACGTTATTCGGAAAAGATTAAGTGGATTAATATCCCAAAGACCTATATTTTTAAGTTGGTCTTTTATTTTTTGTGGAATTAGTTCTGGATTTCTTTGTTGCTCAAATGTTGGTAAAATAATACCTCTTTCTTTGAAGCGTTTAACTGCATTTTCTAAGGCTTTCTCGTTAGTTACCTTATCAATTGGCTGAATCATAGTTATTATTTTATTGGATAAATTTCTCTGCAATTTAAGTATAATATAGATATATTCTTAAATTACTGTTAATAATAGGATATATTGCTGTCATTGGTAATTATCATAGAATTATATTATCTTTGCAGAGAGATTCTCATTATTTTAAAGAAAATCGGACTATCATGAAAACATTAGATGAAATTGACAGGAAACTATTGAATATCCTTCAACTTAATAGTCGTATTACCATTCGGGAACTTTCAGATAAACTTCATTTATCTACAACTCCCATTCATGAAAGGATTAAGAAACTGGAAAAGAGTGGATATGTAAAACAGTACCTAACTCTTTTAGATCCAAAATTACTTGGTAAAAAACTAATTGTTTATGTCTCGGTTTCCTTAAATAATCATACAAAAGAGGCTGTAGATGAGTTTGAAAGAGAGATGGAAAAATTAGAGGAAGTAATGGAGTGCTACTACATCTCTGGAAACTCAGATTTTCTTTTGAAGGTACACTGTATTGATATGGACGACTTCCATAATTTTATTACCTATAAATTTTCAGTTATTAAAAACATAACCCAATTCTACAGTTCATTTGTAATGGCTGAGACAAAGGTAAAGCGGCATTTTAAATTGTAAATATTTTTGAAAAAATTTTAAAACCCCTTAGGATGTAAAAATCATAAGGGGTTTTTCATTTGTATAATATTAGATGCTAGGCAAATATCAATTTTTTTGCTCCTTTTAGGATTATACTCATTATGGCTGCGTTCTCAAAATATAACTCTTTAGCGCAGTTAGTCTTGCATTTAACCTCAAGTATGCTAAAATCAGCCATGTTCAAACGGGAGAATACATAATCCGTTTCGTAAACATACTCACCGTTTACCTCAGTAAGAGTCTTGAACCCTGAGCCTTCTTTCGCAATTAGAATACGTTTATCATCTTTAATCGATAGGTAGTATCCATTTTGAACTTCTTTAAATGCACTAAGTGTTAAGTATATTTTTGGTTTCCCCTTGTATGGTGCGCTATTAGTAGGGCAGAAGGTATTACAATTTCCACACTCATTGCAAAAATTTGCAATATTGAGAATCTGATATTTCTGTTTAACCTCAAAAACCTTATCGCTTTGAATTTCAAACTTTCCTTTCTCGATTTGAATTGCCTTTTGAAGGTTATACTTAATAGGTTCAATCTCGTATGAGAAATTTGCAAAGTTTGGACAAACAGTTGTGCAGATATTACAAATCTCATCGCAGTATAGGCAACGATTCGATTCTTCAACAATTGTTTGTTTTGAAAGTGTCTCGCTAGCAAGTTTAAAACTTCTCCTGTCGTTTAGTGGTAATTCTTTTAGTTCAGCTCCAAATATTCGTTTGGAACGTTTAATCATCAGATCTTTCCTAGAGAAATTCTTGCTATTTGGTTTTTGAATGCTAAAATCAATTTTTGATTCCTTCATTATCTGTTCGGCAGCTTTACGTCCATCGCCAATTGCATTGATTGCTGTTGATGCGCCGCGCAGAGCATCACCCCCAATATAAACGTTGCCAAGTTTGGTTTTGTAAGTCTTGGTATCGGCGGATAGTAGGTCGTTAGTGGCAAAATCAATATCTAGGTTCTGCCCAATTGCAGGTATTATGGTATCACAAGCAATTTCAAACTCCGAACCTTCAATTTTTTGAGATTGTAGCCTACCCTTTGCATCAACTCCTTTTAGCTCCATCTTGCTGCAAAGAAGGGCTTTCACATTTCCATCTTTTTGTATAACCTTTTCTGGGGCAACAAGTTCGATGATATCAACGCCTTCTTCAAGTACTGCTTTGATTTCACCTTGATCTGCTGGCATCTCGTTAATTGTGCGACGGTAAACTATAGTCACTTTACCATCCTTACCAACCAAGCGATATGCAGTACGAGCTGCATCCATAGCGGTGTTTCCGCCACCAATGATTACTATATTTTTTCCTAGCCCAGACTCTTTCCCTTGCTTTACATTGAAAAGGAATGTTAAAGGGTCAATTACATCTTTACTCTCTGAACCTTCGATCTTTAATTCAGCAGATAGTTGAGCTCCTGCACCAATATATATATGGTTGGACTCTTTTTTTAACGATAGGAATTTATTGCTATCGACCTTTGAGTTGAAATGAATATTTACTCCAAGGTCAGTTACCCGTTTGAAATCCTTTGCAATAGCCTCATCGGTTAGCCTAAACCCGGGGATTGCGAACTGCACCATTCCTCCTGATTTTGATTTGGCTTCAAATACATCTACTGAAAACCCTGCTAACGCCAAGTAGTATGCACTAGACAATCCCGAGGGACCAGCACCAATAATGGCAACCTTAATGCCATTATTAGCGACTGGCTTGAGTTTTACTTCATCTTGCTCCGATATAAATCGCTTAACCTCTCTGATTTGTAATGAATTATCGTAGTTAATCCTTGTACACTTGTTCTGGCAAAGGTGATCGCAAACCATCCCAGTAATCGAAGGGAAAGGGTTTGTTCTCAGAATTACTTCGTAAGCCTTATCGAACTGATTTGTTGATGTGTAATATAAGTAATCGGGTATATCTTGATTTGTAGAGCAAGTGTCTCGACAAGGAGCGGAGATACAATCAAAGTAACCAAGTTCTCTTTTTCCTTTAATATCTGGTGTTTTAATATACTCACGCTTATAATCACCTGATTCTAAAACCTTATCAGCATATAAATTTAAGTTAGATAGTGCTGAATCTTTTAAATTTTGCTTATCCGATGATTTAACAACAAATTCATCTATACCCAATGAACTCTTTGTTTTGAAACTCTCTTCTAACTTTTCAAAATATTGGTTTAACCTCATATATCCACCAGGTCTCAATATATCTGAGCAAACGGTTACGGTTTTGAATCCGCATGATAGAATATCTGAAATATTGAAGGCACTTGCGCCAGCAGAGAAAGATAGCTGCAATTCTCCGTTAAACTCGTTTTGCAGCTTCTTTGCTACATTTATAGAAATAGGATGTAGAGCACGACCGCTCATATACATCATATCCACGCTGCTTCCAAAGATATCTTTGCTGTTAATCGATTCAAGCGTATTTGTTAGCTTAAGCCCAAATTGCAGATTTTTCTCTTTTGCCGTTTTCTGTAATGATTTTATGATTCTTAAAGCATCTGGGTATTTAAGATCGTGCTCAAATGCGATATCTGGCACGTTGGTTTTAAAGTTCAACTTATTATTAAGGATATCCCTTAACATCTCTGGGCCAAGAAGTGTTGGGTTTAGTTTAACGTATGTGTGAAGGTTTTTCTTTTCGAGTAGATATTTTGCGATGTCCTCAATCTCATTTGCAGGACATCCGTGCATTGTAGATAAAGTGATATTATTTGATAGTGTAGATGGAATCTCAATCTCATTAACTTGTGGGTAAGTACCTTCAATATCCTCAATGGCCTCGATTAGTTCTTCCTTACAGTTGCTCATCTTTTCGAAAAACCACTGAACGTTCTCGTTCATGATTCCTTGTAGGTTGTAACCAACGCTCATATTGAAGATTGTACCAATCTCTTTTCCCCAACCAAATTTATGATTCAGTATATGGATTATAATCCAAGCGTTTAAGTATTCATTAAAACTCTCATGAATTTTCAATTCTTGCGACCATTCGCAGTTATAGCCCTCATCTTGCATATCAATACAGGGCTTCGAAACCTTAAGTTCATCAAGGGTTTGAACTGTTTTAAGTTCAATGTAGCGGGCTCCCATTAACCATGCACCAATTATATTCTGTGCCATCTGAGAGTGTGGACCAGCTGCAATTCCTAATGGTGTATGGAGTTTTTGGTTGAAAATTTCTGTTGAAAACGATTTATTATGATTTGGGGTAAAGAAAAGCTCTTTAGGAATGCCGAAAACACTACCATTGTTATCGTACTCATTTAGAATAAGCTTAAGTAGCTGCTTTAAAGAAATTGTGTGAAATTTGTCGGAAGTACTCATAGTTTGGTTCTTTTTATCGAAACAAAGCTAAGGAAAAGAGACAACAAAATCATAAAAATCTTACTTTTATAACTGCTTTGGGAAAATCAAATAGAAATGGCTGATAACAACAAAAAATATTCTGCAATAATCCTTTCTGCTGGAAAATCATCGAGGATGGGAGTGCATAAGTTTTCACTTAAGTACAATGCAACTACAACATTCCTCGAGGATTTAATTAATCAATACAATGCATATGGCTGTGAGGAGATTATAGTTGTGCTAAACCCTGATGGGAAGACATTTCTCGAGCAATTAAATCTAAACCTCCCATCGATTGTAAAGGTTGTTATCAACGAACATCCAGAGTGGGAGCGGTTTTACTCTTTAAAATTGGCGGCTAATGGGTTCTGTAAGTTCCAGTCAACCTTTGTAAGTAATATCGATAATCCATTTGTTGACCTAAAAGTTCTTGAATCGCTTGCAAAATCTGACACTGAATATTCCTATCCAGTCTTTAACGGACGGGGTGGACATCCATTTCTAATTTCCAAAAACGTAATTGCAGACCTGGCCTCTGAACCCAAAGACGAGATCCATCTTAAGGAGTTTTTAGGTAGATATTCCAAAAGTGCTATTGATGTTGATGATGAAAAGGTTCTTTTGAATGTCAACACAGAAGAGGAATATAAAAGACTTTTTCATTAACTAAACACTTCATGATTTAATGAAATGATTCTAAAGTAAAAAAAACTTCAAACGTTCGTAATTTTATATATACAAATTTGTATGTATGCGATTTTGTATATATATTTGTATTTCAAAAATCATTTATATGGGAATAAATAATATAACTGGGCCTCCTGTTGAAGGTGACGATTTTTTTGGTCGTGAAAAAGAATTAGAATTCGCTTGGGGGCATATTAAAAAGGGAAACTCATTACTTCTTTCAGCTCCAAGGAGAGTTGGAAAGTCTTCTTTTGCAAAAAAACTTCTCGAATATGCAAGAGAAGATAATTGGAATACATTGGAATTAAACTTAGAGGAGGTTAAAACTGAAGAGGGTTTTGTGAAACTCTTTATCGAAAAAATACAGGAGGAATGCTGGTGGTTAAAGGCGAAAGAGAAAACAAACAATACCATCGCTAATATTTTGGAAAGTATCAAACCAACATTTAAAATAGGTGATGTTGAGTCCTCTGTTGAATGGAAGATTCAAAAAGCAGATATATATAATAAACTCAAGACTCTAATTGATCATAAGGAAGAAACCCTGATAATGGTTGATGAGGTAACCATACTGCTAAACAGTTTTATTAAGATTGATAAAGAGAACGGAATTAATGATGTGGTTTTTTTCCTTAACTGGTTAAGAAGTTTTAGACAAGTTACTGGAACAAAAATACATTGGATATTCTGTAGTTCAATTGGTATAGAAAACTTTACAAGTCGTCATAATCTCAGTTATACACTAAATGATGTTTCTTCATTACAATTATCAGAATTTACAAAGGAGCAGGCAACTAATTTTATAAAAGAATTGGCTATTTCAGAAAATTTGAAAATAGAGGATGTGCATATTACCTATATGCTAGATAAGTTAGTTTGGAATTTGCCATATTTTATTCAAATACTCTTCTTAAATATTGATAAGTTGGTTAAAATTCATGGCAAAACTATTTCAGAGCAGACAATTAATGAGGCTTATCAGACTCTCATAAGCGAAAAACATTTAAATACATGGGATGAGCGTCTTAATGAGTATGGTGAATTTGAATCTTATACTCGTTTGCTATTAAAGAATTTGTCCAAAACAAAAGAAGGCGAAAGCAGAGATAACCTATATAATATGCTTTATGCGAAAATTAATGATGGCGAAAAAACGGAAATTGTCCTAAATAAGTTGCTTTATATGTTAAAAAATGATGGATATTTAATAGATACCGAGGATTCTAGGTATACGTTCCGATCGCCCTTACTAAGAGATTTCTGGTATAATCGATTTTCAAGATAGTATGGAAAGTAAGATAATTACATTGAGTCAAATTGGCTTGTATAATCCGCAAAGACTGAGTGACGATGTTGTTGAAAGACTATTTGTGGTTCGTTATAAGTTTTTCCAATTTTTAATGGAAAAATTGAACAAGGAGAAACCCAAGAGCATTCCACAACACTACCTTATCATTGCTCAACGCGGAATGGGTAAGACAACCCTCCTCAAACGTATTGAGGTTGAGTTACGCAAGCAACAGTATGAACAAGCTTTTATCCCCTTGTTATTTCCCGAAGAACAGTATAACCTTAAAAATCTTGCTGAGTTTTGGCTTAATAGCCTTGATGCTTTAGCTGATACCTTAGAGGTGGAAAAGAAAATGGTTGAAGCGAAAAATATTGATTTAGCGGTTAAGGAGTTACTTAAAATTAAAAATGGTGAGGATTTAGCAAAAGAAGCCTTTCAGTTTTTAAAAACGTTTACCCAATCTTTTAATAGAAGACCTGTCATGCTAATTGACAATATGAGCTACATTTTTGATCGATTAGATAAAACCGAACAACACACACTTAGGGCTTGGTTAATGCAAAATGGGGCGCCAATTGTTATTGGGGCAAGTGCTGTGGCAATTGAAAATACTTATGACTATGATGCTCCTTTCTATGATGCATTCCAAATAGAATATCTGCAAAAATTAAGTTTCGAAGAATTATTAGACATTCTTATAAACTTAGCAAAACTAACACAATCAGAGGATATTATACCTTTGATAAATAATCAAACAGCACGAATAAAGACACTCCACCAGTTAACTGGCGGAAATCCTCGAACGGCAACAATGCTATTTAAACTTATAATAAAAGGTTTTTCGAAAGATATAAACGATGATTTAGAGGCACTTTTAGATGAAATTACACCGCTTTACAAGGCTCGATTCGAGGAGTTGTCCTTACAGATGCAAGTTATTGTTGATGCTATTGCTTTACATTGGGATCCAATAAATATTGAGCAGTTACGTGAGGAAACAAGTTACGAAAACAATCAACTATCCCCACAACTTAAAAGACTTGTTGAAGTAGGTTGGATTGAAAAAATAGATGCCTACAAAGCAAAGGGAAGTGCTTATCAGGTAAGTGAACGTTTCTTTAATATCTGGTTTTTGATGCGTCGCAGTAGCCGGCGACAGAAAAAAGAATTGTACTGTTTATCCAAATTTCTGGAGAGTTTCTACGGTGAAGAAATAAATTTAGTTGCAGCAAACCATTTGCTGTGTAAAGCATGCAATCTTAATCATGTTACCTATGGTTTAGCATTGGCAGAAGTTATTCAAGATTCAAATCTCAAATCACAACTACTGGAAAAATCGTATGAAGAATTGAGAGATTTTGCCAAGACTAATCCTGAAATTTTAGATCAATTTGATTTAGTTCAAGAACCAAGTGTATCTGAATTATTCGAATTGTATTTTAAAGAAATAGGAAAAGAAAATTATTTACTTGCTGAAAAACTGTTATTAAAAACAGTTGAATTAGCTTATTCAGATAAAGTTATTGGGGCTTCAACCTATAATGAAATTGGGAATTTATATCAAAACCATCTACAAAAATACGACGAGGCAGAAAAGGCATACCAGAAAGCGATTGAATTTAATGAAAAGGATGCTATTACGTGGTATAACTTAGGTTATTTATATCAATTCAAATTACTGAAATACAATGAGGCAGAAAAAGCTCATCTGAAAGCAGCAGAATTGGATGAAAAGTTTGCTTATTCATGGAATAGTCTCGGGAATCTTTACCAAGTCCATTTAAAGAAGTACGATGAAGCAGAGAAGGCTTATTTAAATGCAATTGAAGTGGATGGTAAGTTTGCTTACCCATGGAATGGCCTTGGAAATCTTTACCAAGCCCATTTAAAAAAGTATGATGAAGCAGAAAAGGCTTACTTAAATGCAATTGAATTGGATGGTAAGCTTGCTTACCCATGGAATGGCCTTGGAAATCTTTACCAAACCCATTTAAAGAAGTATGATGAAGCAGAAAAGGCTTACCTAAAAGCAATTGAACTGGATGAGAAGTATACTGAACCATTGAATGGACTTGGGAATCTTTACCAAACCCATCTAAGGAAGTACGCTGAGGCTGAGAGAGTTTACCTAAAAGCGATTGAACTGGATGAGAAGTTTGCATCACCATGGAATGGACTCGGAAATTTATATCAAGACTATTTTCAAAAATACGATGAGGCTGAAAAGGCATATTTTAAAGCAGTTGAGTTTGATAATAATCCTAGTATTAGATATAATTTAGTTTTTCTATTAAGAGATAAAATGAACCGGCTTAAGGAAGCGGAAGAATTGTTCAATTCTATAGAAATAGATGAAGCAGTTGAAGATAGTCATTGGTTGAATAAAACTCTATTTGAATTGTATAAACGGAATGAAGGGTTAGCTAAAAACTATTTCATAAAAGCATTAGAAATAATAGATAACAATTTACCAATAAGCACACAAGACGACTGGTGGCGGTTTGGTGCAGTTGTTAACAAATTGGGATATAACAGCTGGTTGGTTTCAATTTTTGAAAAGACTGGTTACGATATTATTCTTTCGCCATACTATGTTGCCGTAAAAGCAATGAATGAAAAGGATACTGAAGGTTATTTAAATAGCAAGGCAGTCGAAATAAGGGAGCCCGTTAGGAAACTAATAGAGATTATGAAAAAGTATTAGGTTTATAACGTATCTGAATTATTAAGGAGCACTCTCATTGTGCTCCTTTTTGTTTATACATTCTTCCCATACAACCTCATTAACACCTTTTCAGGTGTAAGCGGTGCATCAAAATCAACATTGTAGTTTGGATTAAATGCTTTGATAGCATTCTGAATTGCAAAGAATGCTCCTATACCATACATAAATGGTGGCTCACCAACCGCTTTAGATTTCAGTATAGCAAAATCAGGTCCTTCAGTTTCCAGTGGTTGACAATCTAAAACCTTTGGTGCAGAGTAGATATCTGGCACTTTGTAGGTAGAAAGACTATTCGAGAGAAGTTTTCCTTCTTTATTAAATGCTATCTCTTCCATAGTCATCCAGCCAATCCCTTGTACAACGGCGCCTTCAACCTGTCCCTTGTCAATGGTAGGGTTGATACTATTCCCAAAATCATGAACAATTAGCACATCATCAACCTCATAAACTCCTCTTAAACAATCGAGTGTAACGGTTACAATTGCTGTTCCATAAACATGGTAGGCGAAAGGATGTCCCTTTTCCTTAGTTTTATCGAAGAATATTGTAGGAGTGGAGTAATGTCCATTTTCGGTTAGGCTAATTCTGCTTAAATGGGTTGTCATTATTAGTTTTTCCCAACCAATATCGGTTGCTTGACCATTCTTTAGTACTAATTCATCCTTCAAACTAATCTCATCAGCACTGCAATTAAGCATTTTTGCTGCAGATGATTTAAGTCTCTTAAGTAGTTCGTTGCAGGCAATAAGAACTGCATTACCGTTTAAATCGGCTCCAGAACTTGCTGCTGTGGGTGACGTATTGGCTACCCTAGACGTATTGGTCGTTTCCAACTTTACCCTTTTGATATCAACAGAGAAAACCTTTGATGCAATTTGAGCCATCTTGGTGTTTACACCTTGACCCATCTCAATAGCACCGGTGCTAACTCCAATGCTACCATCCTGATAAATATGAACCAACGCTCGTGCCTGGTTCATAGATGTATTAGTAAACGAAATCCCAAAGCAGATAGGCATTAGCGCCATTCCTTTTTTGAACAGATCGTTTTTACTATTAAACTCCGCAACTTCTTTTTCTATCTTTTCAATCTTAAACAACTTGTCGGCAGAATTTAGGCAATTGCTAATATTTACGTTTTTCGCGATCTGTCCGTAGGGGAATTCATCGTTATCCTTCAAAAAATTCCGTTCTTGAATTTTTCTTGTGGGAATATTGAGCTCATTAGCCGCTTTAGCAATCGCCGATTCGATTACAAACATCCCTTGTGGACCACCAAATCCTCTAAATGCAGTATTAGGTGGAAGATTCGTTTTGCAACTATAGGTAGTAACCTCAGTGTTTGGAATAAAATAGCAGTTTGTTGAATGAAATAGTGTCCTTTCCATGATTGCAGGCGATAAATCCGCAGCCGCACCGCCATTTTGGTAAAGTGTTGTTTGGTATGCCAATATCTTTAGGTCTTTTGAAAGACCGATCTTAAAATCAGAACTGTATGGGTGACGCTTACCTGTCATCCGCATATCGTCTAACCTATGAAGTGATAGTTTAACAGGTTTTTGCAGTACAAAAGACGTAAGTGCCACCATTGCCGCAAACCCTGATGCTTGATCCTCTTTTCCGCCGAATCCGCCACCTAAACGGGCTACATCAACTTCAATCCGGTTCATCGGAATACCCAAAACCTTTGAGATTGTTTTTTGTACAGCTGTAGGCCCTTGAGTAGATGAATGAACCTTTAAACTACCATTGTCGACAGGGTAGGCGTATGCTCCCTGTGTTTCAATATATAGATGCTCTTGGCCGCCGCTCTCTACTTGCCCTTCGAAGATATAATCACATTTTGCCCAAGCAGATTCAACATCACCTAATCTAAATGTTCTTGGTGGAATTAGTAGTAATCCTTTCTCTTTAGCAATGCGAGGATCAATAACTGCTTCGTGTTCTTCAATTTTTAAATCGATAAGTTTTAGTGCTTTTCTGGCTGTGTGCTCATCCTTTGCAACAACTAGAGCAACAGCTTGTCCGTTGAAATGTACCTCACCATCTGCAAAAAGCGGTTCATCATCAATTATTCCACCAATCTGGTTTCTGCCAGTAATATCTTTAGGTGTAAATACCTTCACAACTCCTTGTAAAGCCTCGGCTTTAGAAATATCTAGGTGAAGTATCTTCCCATGGGTAACAGGTGAACCTAGAATAACCGCATGCAGTGTTCCTTTCTGAACTGGAATGTCATCAAGGTATACCGACTTGCCCGTTACATGATTGATGGAATCTATATTGTTCATAATATTCATTTTCTCCGTGAAACTCCGTGCCTAACTCTGTGTAACTCCGTGTTTAAAATCTTATAATAAATCACTCAAGTTAATTCGATTTGAAAATAGTTTAATAAAATGCCCAAAGAATAGTTGCCTTGCCAAAAGTCTTTTATAATCCTCACTTCCACGAACATCACTGATTGGTGATATTTCTTCTTGCAGTATCCTATTAGTCTCAAGTATTGTTGTCTTTGATACAGTCTTTCCTTTGAGATACTCGCTAGTTTTTGCAAGATATAGTGGGATTGGACTAACACCTCCTATAGATAAACTGCATTCCAGAATCTTGTCACCATCCAATCGTATTTGAATTGCACTATTAACGCTAGCAATATCAAGATGAGTCCTTTTGCTTACCTTTTCAAAGTTGAAAAGACTTATTTTTGTAGGTATTGCAAAACAGATACTCTTAACATACTCTCCCTTATTGATATTCAACTTCTTATATCCAATAAAGAAATCTTTTAAAGGAACAATTCTATCGTTTAAAATAACTTCAGCATTTAAAGCAAGGAACATAATCGATAAATCACCAATTGGCGAGGCATTCACAATATTCCCTGCTATAGTCCCCATATTTCGTATAGGTTCCGATGATACTAACTTGAAATATGTTGCCATATCAGGAATAACCTCCTGTATTATTGAAGATTGCATTAAATCACTGGCAGTAGTTGCCGCTCCAATAATACACTTCCCATTTTCAACCCTAATTCCTTTTAATTCTGCTCGATGCTGAAACAGTTCAACCTCTGATTCTGCAAGTTCTTCAGGTCTTTGAGCCATCAAATCGGTTCCTCCGGCTATAATTGTGTTATTCAGGTTGTTTGTCGATTTTGCAGCATCAATCTTATTAAGACGAGTTCCAATGCCCAGAAAATAAGCAGGCAGATGATTATTCTCAACAAGCCAACCAATAGGGTCTTTAATATCTTTATCTTTTAGAATTGTGGTAATCTCCTCTGCAGCTTTTTCAATCGATTTATAGCCTGTACACCTACATATATTGCCACTAACCGATGCAATTGCACTTTTTTTGGTTGATTTTTCCTTCGAAAGGCTATGAGCAGTAAGTGACATCACAAATCCAGGAGTACAAAACCCGCATTGGGTGGCAGCATTATCTACGAAGGCTTTCTGAACGGGCGATAGATGGCCCATGTTTATCCCTTCAATTGTCACAATGTGCTTACCATGGGCATTTCCGAGAGGAGTGAGGCACGAAACAATGCTTTTATACTGCATCTTGCCATCAACCAAAGTACCCTCAAGTACAGTGCAAGCGCCACAATCGCCTTCGCGACATCCAATCTTGGTTCCCGGAAGATCCTCATCATACCTGATAAAATCGAGTAGCGACACTCCAAAAGCCCTATCGGTTGTGATTAGTTGGTTATTTAGAATAAATGATATCATAAACTGATTAGTAATTCATTTTCAAAGTATCGCAAATTTATAAATTAGTGAATCAAATTTACGTTAACATTGTTATTTAGGTTTTTAAAAAACATCTATTTCTTCTTATTTTAAAAAGTCTTAACGGTGATTTTAGAATAAAAACCTAACTGTAGTAACCAATTATTTTCACATAGGTTGAATAAAAACTATTTTTAGCAAAAATTTAGAAGAATGGATTATGAAAGCAAAAAATGTAAAGAGCACTAGAACACCTATTTATAGAGATGCTGGTTTTTTACTAGAGGATATTCCAACAATGAAAAAAGCCTTTGTAGATGAGATAAACCACCCCCATAGTCCTGATCTCTACATTTATTCGCGCTATCGTAACCCAAATGTTGTAGAAGCAGAAGAGCACTTATCAAAGACTGAAGGAGCAAAGTGGACACTACTCACACAATCGGGTCAAGCTGCTTTAGATGTTGCACTTTCTATATTTCAAAAAAGCAATAAACCCAATAGATGGCTTTTCTTCACCGAAATTTATGGTGGAACAAACTCCTTTATCGATAAAGTTTTAGTTGAAAGAAGAGGAATCGAAGCAATACGTTTTGCCCCCAATGGAGATTCATATTCATTGGATGCTTTTGAAAAAGCTTTAATTGAATCAAAACCAGAAATAGTCTTTTTTGAAGCACTCTCAAACCCCATGCTTATTGCTCTTGATGGTGATGCCGTGATTCGAATTGCAAAGAAGCATGGTGCAATAGTTATTGTGGATAATACCTTTGCTACCCCTCTGCTTTGGAAACCCCTTGCATCGGGTGCCGACTTAGTTTTTCAGAGTGTAACTAAATATCTGTCTGGACATGGAAATCTATCAGCGGGTGCTGTTATGGGGAATGACCCTGAATTGTTGAAACTCGCGATTGAGTATCGTAAATGGGTTGGGCATATGTTATCTCCCGATGATTCTTATCGTTTAATAGACATGCTTAAAACCTTTGAGTTACGGTTCTCAAGGCATTGCCAAAATGCATTTGCTATTGCCAATTACCTTAATAATCATCCAATTATAGAAAAGGTTTTATACCCTGGACTGGAATCTCATCCAACACATAATGAGGCCAATAGACTATTTAAAGGGAAAGGATTTGGAGGTATGGTTACATTTGATATAAAAGGTTCAAATCCAAAGGAAAAGGCTCAACGTTGTGATCTGTTCATTCATCAAGTAGCCAATTCTATTGCCTTAGTTCCAACTTTAGGAGATGCTGATACTATTCTAATGCCTGTAGAACCTGTTTGGGGCGATAAATACCCATTTCCAGGGATGATAAGACTTTCGGTAGGTATTGAGGATCAAAAAGAGCTAATAAAAGTGATTGGAAACGCCTTGGATATTCTAAAATAAAGCTGTTGATTGCTATTTTTTGATTTTTGATTTTTGAAATTTGTCTTTTGACTTTTCATTAGGTTTCTGGTACCAGAAAAAATAGCTCCTTTGCTTTAGTTTCTGTTCTTGCGTTTTAGCAACAAATACCTTATTTTTTGTGTATGGGTCAAATCCTGTATAGTAGATTGTCGATGCCAATGTCATTGGAGTAGGCGTAAAGTCTTGGATTTGCTCTAGTTTAAAGTGTAACTTTTTGGTTTCATTTGCTAACTCCTGCATATCAACCTCAGTTGAACCCGGATGACTCGAAATAAAGTAGGGGATAAGCTTTTGATTTAGTGAGTACTTACTATTGATATCGTTAAACTTTTGGTTAAACTTTTTAAACGACTCAAAAGGTGGCTTTCGCATATTCCTAAGTACCTCGTCCGATGTATGTTCGGGGGCAACCTTCAACCTTCCAGAAACGTGATGGCGTATGAGCTCAGTGATGTACTCGTCATTCTCATTCATCGATAAATCGTAGCGAACACCGCTGCCAATAAACGCTTTCTTAACTCCGGATCTTTTTCTGACTTCTCTGTACAGCGACAGAAGGTTCTCGTGGCTAGTATTCAGATTGTTACAGATGTTAGGGAATATGCACGAAGGCCGTTTACAAGCATCACACTTTTTCAGATCTCGCCCCTTCATTGTAAACATATTTGCCGATGGACCGCCTAAATCGCTCAAATATCCCTTGAACCCTTCCATTGCAACTACTTTATCCACCTCGTCGAGTATCGATTTTTGCGATCGCGAAGCGATAAACTTCCCCTGATGTGCCGAAATAGTGCAGAAACTGCATCCTCCAAAGCATCCACGGTGGATATTTACCGAGAATTTTATCATCTCCCAAGCAGGTAGGAACTTCCCTTTATACCTAGGGTGTGGCATTCGTGAGTACGGTAAATCGTACCAGCTATCAATTTCATCCGTTGTAGGCAGTGGATAGGGTGAATTAACCACTACAAACTTACCGTTTGTAGGCTCTACAAGCCTTTTGGGGCTAACTCTATTCGACTCAGTCTCAATTATCTTGAAATTTTCCCCAAACATCTCCTTCGAACTCAAGCAGTTCTCAAATGAGTTAAGTATAATTGTTTCTTTATCAGATGTATATATACTAGCATCTGAATCGATAAATGAGATTTGGGGGATATCGTAAAGTTCAAATACCGATTGGCCATCGGCCAACCTTTTGGCAATTTCAACAATAGTTTTTTCACCCATCCCGTAAACCAGTATATCGGCTCCAGAATCAATAAGTACGCTAGGTTTAAGGCTATCGCTCCAGTAATCGTAGTGGGTTAAGCGTCGTAGCGAGGCTTCAATGCCGCCTATTATTAAAGGGGTTTCGGGATATAGCTTCTTTAGTATTTTGGAGTAGACAGTAACCGCATAGTCGGGACGGTAACCCGATTTATCATCGGGTGTATAAGCATCGTCGCTTCTAAGCCGCTTGTTTGCTGTATAGTGGTTAACCATTGAATCCATTGATCCAGCAGTAACCCCAAAGAATAGCCGAGGTGGGCCAAGTTTCCTGAAATCACGTAGATCGTCACGCCAGTTGGGCTGGGGGACAATGGCTACCCGCAAACCGATATTCTCGAGCACTCTACCAATAACCGCAGCCCCAAACGATGGATGATCAACGTAAGCATCGCCAGTAAATAGGATAACATCAGCCTGTTCCCAGCCTAACGCCTCCATCTCTTTTTTAGAGGTGGGCAAGAACCTACTATAGTTATCTTTTTTCTGTATCATTTTTGTCAAAATCTATACTTCTTGTAAAAATGAATAACGATTAACAAATTTAGATTTTGGAAGTGAAAGGCTGTATGATATTGATATTATGATTGTTAATGTTATAAACTTCATAAATCATAGTTCGTTATTCCCTGTTCTTAAATCAATTCTTTTGATATTCTGCAACTGCAGCTAATTATTCATTTCGCATTAACAACGAACTATCCCCATAGCTCAAAAATCTAAACCCATTATCCATGGCATATTTATAAACTCTCTTCCAATCCTCCCCAATAAAAGCCGCCACAAGCAGCAGCAGTGTTGATTTTGGTTGATGATAGTTGGTAATCAGTGCATCCGCCATCCTTACCTTATACCCTGGAACAATTAGTATTTGAGTTGATGCAGCTAAATAATCAGTATTCTTGTTGATCATTAAAGATTCCAAAGCTTTTAATGCATCTACGATTCCTACATTGTTTGGTAGCTCATAGGGTTCCCATTGTGAAACAGTTAAGGTCTCATTTAGTTTACCTACAAAAGCCTTAACTCCAAGCCAATAGATACTCTCTAATGTTCTTAGCGAAGTGGTTCCAACAACAACTCGTTTCCCTTTATGATTCAGTAAGTTATGAATTGTACTTTTCTTCACTATGAAATGCTCTGTATGCATCTCGTGGTCACTAATATTCTCAGCCTTTACCGGTTTAAATGTTCCAGCACCCACATGTAGAGTAACATATTCAATATCAATATTTTTCCCCTTGAGCGATTCGAAAACCTTATCGGTAAAGTGCAAACCCGCAGTTGGAGCCGCTACCGAGCCCTCAGGCTTGGCATATATAGTCTGATACCTATCCTTATCGTCCGAATCAGCATCCCTATTTAAGTATGGCGGAATTGGTATATTCCCACAAAGTTCAACAATCCTAGCAAAGCTAAGCGATGTATCATCCCACGATAGTTCAACCTCAATACCTTCAGTTAGGTTACGTATTTTTCTAGCGCAAAGCGTTGATTTACTGTTAGGAATAGGCATCGTAAGTTCATCTTCCTTCCACTTCTTGAGATTGCCAACGATACACTTCCAAATAACCTTTGTATGGCTTGCAAACGAAAGGACGTAGTCGAAAGGGGTGATGGGCTCTAGTAAAAACACCTCAATCTGAGCACCGGTGGTGCGTCTGAACAGCAAACGAGCCTGAACCACCTTAGTATTATTGAAAAGCACAAGGCTATTTTCGGGGAGATAGTCGGCTAAGTTTAAAAAAATATCCTCCTTTATCGATGAATCTTTATAAAGTAATAATTTAGATTTATCACGCTCATCCAGAGGATGTTTAGCGATCCTATCATCCGGTAAAGGGTAGTCAAAATCTGATATATGGATGTTGCCAATTAGCTGATTTGCCACGCGATTATTATTAAATCAATAAAACTCCGCAAAATTAGCTATTTTTGTAATAATATTCTATTTGTTTATTTAATTGATATTCAATATAATAATACTATGAAGTGTGGGATAGGAGATAAGGTAAGATTCCTTAACGACGTGGGTGGAGGAACTGTAATTAAGATTATCAACAAGACGACTGTTGCTGTCCTAACCGATGACGGTTTTGAAGTTCCAGCCCTTGATAATGAACTTGTTATAATTGGTCAGGGTGACGAAAAGTTGCTTTCGATCATTCCCGATAAGGAGACTAGTGGTACGAAAACGGTTAGCAAAAAGCCTCTAAATGCGGCTAACTCTGAGATAAAGAAGCATTCTGAGCCAGTAATCGTTCGGAAAGAGGTTAACGATCCGCAAGGTAACACAATTGGCTTATACCTGGCTTTTGTCCCAGAGGATTCATCCAAGTTGACTGGTAGTAACCAGATTCTTCATATCATAAATGATAGCGATTATAGGGTTTTCTACTCGCTGTCAGTCTGGAATCAAAAGAATGTAGTTCCGCTCAAAAGTGGAATATTACTACCTGATTCAAAGGAGTTTATAAAAACATATGCGAACAGTGAGTTGAATAATAATTTCATTATCAATGTTCAGGCGGTTTTCTTTAAGAATACTCAGTATGTGATTCAGCAACCTGAGTACATGGATATTAGCATCAACCCACTAAAACTGTGTAAGGATAGCTCATTCACTGAAAACGACTTCTTCGATGAGAAGGCTTACATTATCTCAATTGCCGATTCACGTAAGAAGGAACTTATGAAATCAGTCACCGATGAAGCCATAAAAGAGTCTATTAGTCAGAAGGATACAGTGGCTAAGCCAAAACCTCCTAAAGAGGTGAAATCTGATATCGAGGAGGTTGACTTACATATCCATGAGCTAATCGAAAACTACCAGAATCTTTCAGCATCGGAGATAATACAAACCCAATTAGCGCGCTTTGAGACCGCATTAGAGGGGGGAATTCGAAGCAGCAGCACCAAGAAGATGGTATTTATTCATGGCCTCGGGAATGGCAAGCTAAAGCTCGAAATTCGCAAGATCCTTGAAACAAAATATGCAAAGTTTAAGTATCAGGATGCATCGTTCAAAGAGTACGGATTTGGTGCAACAATGGTATATATTCACTAGTCCTTTCCGCGTTATTTGAAATAAACAGTAAACCGCTCTATCGCTCCTTGAAATATAGGGGAGGAAAGTCCGGGCAACTCAGGGCACCATTCTTCCTAACAGGAAGATATTCGCGAGGGTATAGTAGCGTAACAGAAAATAACCGTCTCAATTTATTGGGATAAGGGTGAAAAGGTGGGGTAAGAGCCCACCGGATTCTGTAGCAATACGGAATGCCGTACGCCTAATGGGTTGTAAGACCATGTATATTACGATTCTTTCTGTCTAGCAGAAGGAGCAGAGCTGCCCGCATTGTTTTAGGGAAACCTAAAGTCGTAAGGGGTAGGTCGCTCGAGGTTATAGGTGACTATAATCCTAGATAAATGATAGAGGCCTTAAATTTATTTATCGCACAGAACCCGGCTTACAGGTTTACTGTTTTATTTCTTCCTTTTTCTACCCCAGCATTCTCTTTTAATTAGTCGTCCCTTAGAAATATTTATCAACATTAACCTCTGATTATTAACATTATAAATATTTCTTAAGGGACGACTAAATAATTACTTGAAAATTTACCACATTTGTTAAGTTTGCCGTATAATTGGAAGTTGAAAAAATGTACAAATCTATTTTTAAGATTAGATTTGTTTAAATTTATTATTGACTATTTTTGGATATTAAGATTTTTTAAACGGTATGGGTAATATTATTTTTTCTAAGAATAGAAGTTGTTGTGCTAATATAGTGTTGATTTCTATACTATTCGCATTTTTACTACTCCAAAATGAATACTCCTTTGCTCAGAATAGTCTAATATGTAAAGTTAAGCTTGTAATAAAAAAAGGTGAAATAAATGGCTCTAAAGTAGTTTTATTTAAAAATGGGAGTCAAGTTAGCGAAAATCTCATTAGTAGCGATGGTAGAATAGAGGTTATGCTCGATTATGATAGCGATTATATGTTTTCGTTCGAGAAAAATGGCTATGTGTCAAAGAAAATAAACTTCAATACGGTAGCTCCTAAAAACTATTCCAGAGATCAAGTAAATAAAACAGGTTTTGACGTTGAACTTTTCCCACAGAAAGATGGCATGAATCTTATGATTTACAATAATCCTGTTGGGAAAATAAGATTCGATGAATCGATAAATGATTTTGGTTATGATGTAGATTACTCCGCTACTATAAAAAAACAAATTGAAGAAGCAGAGAAAGAGTTTGAGCAGCAACAAAGGAATAAGGCCAAAGAAGCACAGAAAAAAGTTGACGAGGAACAAAAGCAAAAACTCATAGCAGAAGCCGAGAAAAGAAAAACAGAGTTAGAATCCAAATTAAAAGCAGAAAAAGAAGCCTTAGAAAAGGAGTTAGCACGCCAAAAATCAGAAGCTGATGCAAAAATGATTGCAGAAGCCAAACAAAAAGAGGAACAGAAAAAGAAGGAACTCGAATTAAAACAAAAGGCATTAGAAGATGCTAAAAAGAAAACTGAAGATGATGCCCGTATTAAGGAAGAATTAAGAAAAAAAGAAGAATTAAGGATAAAAGAAGAAAACGAAAAGAGATTACTTGCTGAGCAAGAAAAAAAGAGAATTGAAGAGGAACAAAAACAAAAGGAACAGGAAAAACTCAAAAAGGAACTTGAAGAACGCTTAGCTCTCGAGGCCAAACAAAAGGAAGAAGCCAAACAGAAGGAACTTGAACTAAAGAAAAAGGCAGAAGATGATGCTCGAATTAAAACTGAAAACGAGGCTAAACTCAAAGAGGAAATCCTTAAAAAAGAAAACGAGTTAAGAAAAAAGGCTGAAGAGGATGCAAAATTGAAAGCCGCTGAGGAATTAAAACAAATCGCTGAAAAGAAGAGAATAGATGAAGAACGAATAAACGCAGAAAACATTAAGATTAAGCAAGAGCAAGAAGTAAAGAAAAAACTTGAGGAAGAAAACAAAATTAAAGAGCAAGAAAAACTTAATAAAGAGGCTGAGGAGCGCTTAATTGCTGTGCAAAAACTTAAGGAAGAAACTCAAAAACAACTAGAAGAAAGTAGAAAAAAAGCTGTAGAGTTAGCAAAAGCTAAAGCCGAAGAAGAAGCCAATAAAATTGCTGAACAAAAGAAATTAGAACAGGATCGATTACAAAAGGAAAAAGAAGAGAGAAAGATTGCGGAAGAAGCTCGTTTAAAAGCGATTGAAGATGCAGAGAAGTTGGAAAAAGGAAAGAGATTAAAAGAGGACGAAGAAAGAAAAATGAAGTTAATAAATGAGAAAATCCTTAATGATAAAAAGAAATATGAAGAAGTAAAAGAGGTTGTTAAGGAGATTCCCACTGAAGAAATTGCGAAAAATTATTCCAACGAGAGAACAGATGAAACAACAAAGTTGAAAAGGCTTACAATAACAAGAACTGTTTTTAATCGAAATAATGTCCTTACTTTCTATACTAGGGTAGAGCACGTTTATGGCGGAGTTTACTATTTCAAGGATGCCGTTGATATTTCTGAATGGCAGTATAATAGCGAAACGAAGTAGCCATTTATTTCTTAATATTTTATGGAACGATATGTAACTGCATGCCCTCGAAATTGCTATAGTACTTGTAGTTTTTATGTTTATACCGAAAATGGGAAAGTTATCAATGTAGAACCCAACCCTAATTTTAGGGCAACTCCAGAAGGTATCTGTTTAAAAGGATTAAGTTACGTTGAAAGAGCCAACTCTCCTGAAAGAATCATTTATCCAAACAAAAGAAACTCAGATGGAATTTTCTCCCGAATCACATGGGATGAAGCCTTGAGCACTATTGCTAGCAAATTACAATATTTTAAAAAGGAATTTGGACAACAAAGCGTTCTATTCTATGCTGCGAGCGGAATGTCTGGATTACTTAATGATTTAAGTTTAAAATTTTGGAGAGAAATATATGGTGGGGCTACAACAGTTTATGGAAACCTTTGCTGGCCTGCTGGTCTCGAAGCTACACGATTAACTCTTGGCGAAAATAAACATAACGTTCCTTGGGATCTTGAAAATGCAAAACTAATTGTCCTTTGGGGTAAAAATACTGCCGAAAGTAATATTCAGGAAATGATACCCATTGGGAAATCACTTGATAATGGGGGTAAACTCATTGTTGTTGATTCTCGGAGAACTGAATCAACTCAGAGAGCCGAATTACTTGTTCAACCAATACCTGCTACCGATGGTGCTTTAGCGTTATCAATTGCAAATCTTCTTATTGTGAATGATTGGATCGATCATGATTTTATATCTAAACATGTATATGGTTTTGATGATTTCAAGATTAGTATTCAACGTTGTACTACAGAATGGGCATCAACAATAACAGGAGTTCCTAAGGATTTTATTGAAAAAATGGCTTGGATGATTGGGAATATTAAACCCATGACCTTAATTCCAGGCTATGGAATGCAGCGTTATACCAATAGTGGGCAAACCATTAGATGCCTACTTACATTGTCTATTTTGACAGGAAATATTGGAAAACTAGGTGCTTGTTGGCATTATGCAAACCTTCAAAGTTATGTATTTGATGATGTTCTAGAGCCATTATGCTACTACCCTCCACAAAAAACCGATGGAATAATTCGACGATCTATTTCAACAGCAAAATTAGGGGAGGGTATGCTTTTACAATCCAACCCTCCATTGAAGATGATTTGGGTTGAAAGAGGTAATCCAATTTCTCAAAACCCAGATACTAATACTGTACTAAAAGCCTTCAAATCTTTAGATTTTAGGGTTGTAGTTGAGCAATTCTTTACAGATACTGCACTTGAGGCGGATATAGTTTTACCTGCCAAAAATATGTTTGAACAAACAGATATTATTGGTTCTTACTGGAATCCTTATGTTCAACTTCGTCAAAAAGTTGTTGAGCCAGCTGGCGAAGTAAAACCAGAAACAGAAATATACTACCTATTGGCTCTTAAATTGGGCTTTACGAGGGAGCAAATCGATAATATTCTTTTACCCCTTGATGATGAAGCTATTAATAAATTTCTTAGCAAAAAGATGGAATCTTTTCCTTCTTTAAGCATAGAGAAATTAAAAGAAGGGCCAATACTTGCACCAAATCTTCAGGAAATCGCTTTTTCAGATTACAATTTTAGGACACCATCGGGTAAAATAGAGATTAAATCTATTGAGGCTCAGAATAGATGGGGGGTAAATACCTTGCCAACTTATGAGAAATCAGAAGAAGCCGATATCAATTTTAATAAAAAGTATCCGTTCTATTTGATGAGCCCAAACACCAAAAATCGTATTCATTCCCAATTTAATAACCTAAAAATTATTAAAATGATTAGCGGTGAACCAACTATCCAAATTAATCCAAAAGATGCTAAGGAAAGGAATATTTTAGATGGCGATTTAGTCAAGGTTTTTAACGAAAGGGGAGAGTTGGTAATTAAAGCCGAATTAACATTTCAGGTAAGTTCAGGTTGTGTTGTTATTCCTAATGGGTGGTGGAGAAGCCAAGGAGGAGCTATAAATATTTTATCAAAAGGACGTGAAACCGATATGGGTTTTGGTTCCGCTTTTCATGATAACAAAGTTCAAATAGAAAAAATTAAGTAATAGATTTTAGTCATGTCAACTGAAGGATTTATTTTCGATTATGCTAAATGTGTCGGTTGTCACGCCTGCATGGTGGCATGTTATGTCGAAAATAAAATAGAACCTTCAATTGCTTGGCGTCAAGTTAATACCATCAATTCTAAAAGAATACCTTTAGCAGGGTTTCTTAACCTCTCATTAGCTTGTAACCACTGCGTTGAAGCACCTTGCCTAAAAGCCTGTCCTGCTAAAGCATATATAAAAGATGAACATACAGGTGCAATAATTCACCAACCTGAAAAATGCATTGGCTGTAGATATTGTACTTGGGCTTGCCCATTTGATGCACCTAAATATAATGAGAATCATGGAATTGTTGAAAAGTGCAATTTATGCAATCATCTTGTTAGTAAAGGGTTAAAACCTTCTTGTGCAAAACAATGTCCAACAGGAGCATTATCATTTAGCTCATTAGATAAAATTCAAAACTCATATCCTGTAGGGATTCCTGCTACTAATTATCAGCCTAGAATAAAGACTTTAAGATCCGAAATTATAGAAGCAATTCCACAGTTGGATATTAGCATCACTGGATTTGAAAAAATTGAGTATGAAAGCCAAAAGATAACATCAAGTGCAAAAATCCAAGCTAAAAATGAATGGCCTTTGGTATTCTTCACCCTCATATTTGCTTTCCTTTCGGGTTGGATATATGCCTTTGATTTAGAAGGTAGTATAGTATTGAAAAGTATATTCGTAGCCACAGGAGTTTTGGGCATTTTACTCAGCACATTTCACCTCGGAAAACCCTTCAGAGCATGGCATTCAATTACTAATTTAAGAACAAGCTGGCTAAGTCGTGAAATACTTTTTTGTGTACTCTTCTTTTTTTCGTCTATTCTTTACCTGTTTCTATTTCATTCTAAGTTTATGCTAGTGACCACATCGGTACTAAACTTATTGCTGCTGATATCGATTGAAATGGTATATTCAGTCCCTAAAAAAAATTATACAACTCCATTACACAGTTCTAATACAATTTTAACTGCTTTAATGTTTGCATTATTATATAATGGCTTGTTGAAGCTACTTGTAGCATTAATTGTAATAAAAGCCTTGCTTTATATCGTTCGCAAAGGGACACAACCTATCCTTACTTTATCGATTATATTAGTATTTATCCGGGTATTCGGGCTGATATTATCAATAGGAATTATTAGTTTGACTAATGATAATTCCCTTCTTCTACTTTTTTCTTTAATTACTAGTGAAGTAATAGATAGGTATGAATTCTATAATGATATTTACGTAGATACCCCCTTAAAAATTCTTGAAAAATTAGATAATGATGCCGTAATGAAATGGCTCAATAAAGATTAAATTCCAATTTCCCATTTATTTTTGATCAACAACTGAAAAATTATAAAAAAAATTCAGAAACGAATAAA
Organism: Bacteroidales bacterium; assembly: GCA_013141385.1. Lineage (NCBI taxonomy): Bacteria > Pseudomonadati > Bacteroidota > Bacteroidia > Bacteroidales > Bacteroidales bacterium. Next base: position 52,851 of record JABFRB010000018.1, read on the forward strand.
GAAGATGAATAAAAAGGGATATGTTGAACGAATTAAATGGTAATGAATTATTTATTAAATCAAATCAGTTGACACCTTACTATATTTTTACTTGATATTAACATCAATTTTTGAATCACTCACCAAAAGGATTGTAAATGATATTTGATTATCAATTCAATATTTGTAAATTTGTTTTTTTAGATTTTGATTAATGTCAAAAGTAAAAAATCAGGATAAACATGGAAGTAATTAGTATTAAGGGAACACAGGAGACACCTGAGGTACTGCTTGATAGTAGTAAAGGTATTTTTGATATATCTGGTAAATCGCTACCTGAGGACGTAAAGGAATTCTATAATCCACTTTTGAGATGGTTTGATGAATATGCAAAAAACCCTAATAATCAAACTGTTCTTAAGATCAAGATGGATTATTTCAATACTGCATCTTCAAAAATGATACTAGAACTTTTTGAAGTAGTGAAAAAAGTTCATTCTAGCGGAAAAGAAACAGTTATTGAGTGGTATTATCAAGCGGATGATGAGGATATGCAGGATGCTGGTCAGGATTATTCAGACTTAATCGAAATGCCATTTAAACTCATTAGCTATCAATCTATTAAATAGATATTTTTACCACATATTTTGATTGTATTTTTTCAATATTTCATAATTGTTAATAATGAATAATTTATTTGTTGACGCAACAAGTATAACTCCTCGTGTTGAGTTCAGCAAGCATGAAAATATCTTTAGAATCGAGGGAAAATCACTCCCAGAAGACGTGAAAAATTTCTACCTCCCTCTTATTCAATGGTTTGATCAATACAAGTTGGATCCAAATCCAACAACAAATCTTTTTATTGATTTAGAGTACTTCAATACCTCTTCATCAAAGATGATACTCATTATACTGAATAAAATACGTGATATTCAAAAAAACGGATATCAAGTGCTTGTTATTTGGTCATACCCTCCACATGATGTTGAAATAGAAGAATCTGGAGAGGAGTTTGCAGAGTTACTTAATATTCCGTTTCAATTTATTTCAAAAAGTTAAATTTTAAAATAAATATTGTAATTATTATTAAATTTATAGTTTAGTTTTTATAATTTTGAGTATGGAAAAATTATTAATTGCTGAAACTAAGGATTCTCCTTTTGTACAATTCGACACTAAAACCAATATTTTTAGTATTTCAGGTGTATGCCATCCTGAAAATGTTACTAAATTTTATGACCCAATTATTGACTGGATTGAAAGGTATAAAGAAGAAATTAAGGAAACGAAATTAACAAAGCCTATTCAACTATCAATTTTTTTTAAATATATAAACTCTGCTTCATATAAATACTTACTTACATTTCTCCAACTCGTTGAAGGATTTACTCATATTGGAGTACCTGTAGAAGTAATCTGGTACTACGAACCCGAAGATATTGATATGAAAGAAGCTGGGATTGAACTTTTCGATTTTTCTGGCGTTAAATTACCTTATATATGCAAGGTTAAAACTGATTAGACTATTCACAATTCTATAAAACACAAAAAGCAGCCAAGGCTGCTTTTTGTGATCCAGCTGGGATTCGAACCCAGGACCCCATCCTTAAAAGGGATGTGCTCTACCAACTGAGCTACTGAATCGAAAGGGATTCCTAATTTTTTGTGATCCAGCTGGGATTCGAACCCAGGACCCCATCCTTAAAAGGGATGTGCTCTACCAACTGAGCTACTGAATCAATTTATCAACAAAAAAAAAGGACTATCCTCGCGTCCCAATGATCATTCTCAGATCAATTTCCTTTTTTAAAAGGTGCGGCAAAAGTACGAATAAAATTCATGTCACCAAATAATTTTAATAAAAAATTGACCTCTTTTTAAGAGGCACTTTAGGCTAGGTTACTTCATACAGAACATACATTCAGTATTACATAAACGTTACTATTATTTAGTGTTGTTAAATGTTCATTTACAGCAAAATGCATTATGTTCTTTTAGAATGTAATAAAAATATGTTACATTATTAAGGTACGATCGTCTTGGTAGTAAAGGTTAACTATAAAGCATTTTATTAAAACTTAAAAATCACACTGCCATGAAACGAATTATTATTATTCTATCTTTTTCAATGCTTCCCATTTTGGCTGGAGCACAGGATTTTATTGACGATTTATTTCGTAAATATTCTGGAAATGACGGTTTTACGAGTATCGTAATAAACAAAGACCTACTAGATTTTGCATTTATAATCAATAATGATAAGGATATTGATAAGTTGAAAGGGAAAATATCAGATCTGAGGATTCTTATTTCCGATGAACATCAACAAGGAAATAACTCAACTTTTAAAGATGAGATTAAGAATAGCATTACTAAAAACAACTATCAGTGCTTGATTGAAATTTTAGATGGTAAGAATAAGGTCAATTTTTATGTTAAAAAGGATAACGATAAAATAATACACCTTATTCTTATTGCATCAGAAAATAACGAAGAAGTTCTGCTCTCATTAAAAGGTCAATTTACTATGAAGGAATTGATTGAGATGGGAAAAGATTCGAATCATCAGGGAAGTTTTCATCATCTCTCATACTTAACACATCTTGATGAATAAAAAATCAAATGCTATCTGGTCAAAATAATTAAATGACTTAGCAAATAACTTTAATTTCATCAAGACTATCTAAAATTCATTAATAAACACTGGAATATGAAAAAGTATCTCATTATAGCAATAACTTGCTTTACAATAACATCCGTTGGTTTAAGCGAAAACTCTCTTAAAACTTATAAAGCAAAACCTGTTTTTTCAAAACTCTTAGAGAACGAAGGTCTTGAATCTTACAGAATACCAACATTTCTAGTTAGATATGTATTAAGTTTTAGCGATACAAGGGAAATAATTCCGCTTTTACAAGGAACTCATTCCATAAAATTTGCTGCTAGTAATAATGGTGATAAAGATAATAAGTTGATATATAATAGAATATGTAATAATTTAGATTTATCTACTTACCAAAATCTAATTAGTGTTGTTGATTCAAAATCAAAAATCACCATTAAAGCATTGTTTGATAACGAGTATATTCGAGAGGTTGTAATAATAATATATGATGAAGATACTCTAGTAGCAATATCAATGACAGGGAAAATAAATCCTAAAAATATTGTTGAATCAATAAACAAACTTAATAAACCAAAACCTGATAATATTTAGGCATTTCTTTATATATTGATTGCCTTGAAAGAAAGACAATGAACGAGCAAGAATTTAGCCAAAAGGTTATGGTTTATAGCGGTAAATTTTACAGATACAGCTATAAGATACTCGGCAATAAGGAGGATGCTCACGATACGGTTCAAGATTTGTATGTAAAGTTATGGACGATTAGAAAAAATTTGAATAGCATTAGTAATATTGAGGCTTTTGCAACAACAATAGTTAGAAATCTTTGCATTGATCGTCTAAAGAAAATAAAAAGTACGGTTTTAGATTCGGGTTGTCTTGTAAAATTATCTTTAGTTACCGAAAGCAACAATAATGAAGATGATGTAGAAGAAGTAGATGTTAAAATTGATTTGGTAAGGAGGGTTCTTAAAAAACTTCCCGAAATGCAACAAAAGATTTTTTTAATGAGAGATTTTGAAGAAAAAGAATATGATACCATTTCCAATGAATTAGGCATATCCGAAGAAAATTTAAGGGTTATGCTTTCAAGAGCAAGAAAAAAAATTCGTGAGTTGATAGAAACTTCCAGATAATCACTGATATGAATAACAAAAATCAAATATTGCCCGAGGAAATTAAGAGTATTTTATTAAAATACTATGATGGTTGTACAACGATAGAAGAGGAGCTATTGCTTAAAAAGTATTTTGCTCAAAATCAAATTCCTTATTCAAATATTTCTGATAAGGCTTTGCTTTCATTTGTAAATGATAATGAGTTATCTATCTTCCCTGAAAATGAAATTTGGAATAAAATATTAGTAACAGAGAAGAAAGTGAATAAGCAAAGGAAAACAATTCGGATTTTATCATCAATTGCAGCCTCCGTTCTTATTTTAATCTCACTCAGTATTTGGTTATTCTATCCTACAAAGCGTGTTGAAATTTTAACTGATTCTTATTCTAATCCTCATGATGCATACAATGCAGTGCAAAAATATTTAGGTTTAGTTTCAACCAAACTTTCATACGCTTATAATGAAATTAAACCAATTGAGAAATTGACAATTCCATGCGATGCAATGCAGGCTTTTTCAACTATTGATAAAAATGTTAAACGTTTACAGCAATTTGATAAATTAGGTGCTTCGGCTCATGAATTAGAACGTTTTTCGATTATTTCGGATATAGTTATCGTTGATAAAAATTAAGTACAATAACATAAAATTATAGATTATGAAAAGGATTTGCGTTTTAATGTTCTTTGCAATGTCACTTATCGTAGCCAACGGTCAGAACTCTGCGGTTGATAAACTTTTCGATAAGTATTCTGGCAAAGAGGGGTATACATCAATTTTAATTTCAAAATACATGTTTAGCATGTTTTCTGATGTTAACCCTGAAAACAAAGAGTTTAATGACTTGGTAAGTAAACTCACTAGTATTAAAATTCTTGTAAGCGATAGTAGTTCTAATAATGTTGGGATAAATTTTTATAATGAAATAATGAAAGAACTTCCAGCAAAAGATTATAAAGAGTTAATGGTTGTAAAGGATAAAGATCAGGATATAAAGTTTTTAGTAAAGGATATAAATGGGGTAATTGTTGAGTTGCTTCTGGTTGTTGGCGGAAAATCCGATAATGTTTTAATTTGTATTCAAGGCGAAAATATAAACCTTAAGAATATTGCAAAACTTTCTAAATCAATGAAAATAAATGGACTAGAGAATCTAGAGAAAATTAAGTAACATTTTATAAAAAGATAAAAGAAACCCGCTCTTGAAGCGGGCTTTTTTTATCTTTTTTACCTAGGTGCAGTCTTTTTATAATCAAGAAAACAAAAGAAGATATTAATTTCTATCTTTGCCCTCAGAAGATTATATGATGCTTAATAAAACTAGGTATATTGTTGTTTTATCTATATCTATTAGTCTAATAGCCTGCGAAAAGGTGAAAGTAAAGACTAGGACATCTTCTGATATATATAAAAGTTATTGTATTAATCACAATGCAAATTATTTTAATGTTCCTCCAGGTATAGTATCAATATTCCTAGATGACTCTAAAAAAGGAAATTCCGAACTTAAAGATCTTCTTGTTGACGTAAAAGAATTATCATTTCTTATCATCAATAAAAATAGCAACAATAATCCTGAATATCAGTGTTTAGATAAGTTAAATACACAACTTGACAGCCTAAAATTCTATGATCTTGCTCAAATAAATAATGGAAAAGAAATAATTAGGGTAAAAGTTGAAAAAGAAAAAAACCACTTTGACGAACTAGTAGTGTTAGTATCTAATAATAATGCAATATACTGTATCAGTTTTATGGGTCGAATTCAACCTAAAAAGGTTGTGAATTTAGTTAAACCTGAAAATGTAATTGCAATAACAAATCTTGATAGATTTCAACAATAACCTATTAAGTATTTTTAGTCAACAATTTTAAAGATATCTTTCCTAACTTTATACTCTTTCTTATGTTGTACATAAGAATCTTTTATTCCATTCAAATTACCTATTGTAATAGAAATTCATTTTATTTATATTAGTTGCAATTAATAAAATATGATTGTTATGGTATTTCTTTCAATTTGGAAAAATATTTCTGCTGCGGATATTTCGTTGATTCTCATAATAATATATGCTATAACTGTTTTTTCTACTGCTATTATGGTTGTTAGAGAAAAACGCGATCCGGTTAAAACAACCTCATGGGTTCTCATTCTTATTTTATTACCTATAGCAGGGTTAATCTTTTATATTTTTTTCGGACAGTATCATCGTAAGGAGAAGATTTTCAATAGAAAAGGACTAAGAGATTTAGAGCAACTTGAGAGTTTAAGCCATCTTCAAATTGTAAAACTGCACAAAGAGAATTTCAATCGAAGTTCTAAAATTATTGACAATCTTAACATTATTACATTACTACTAAATAATAGCAAATCACTATTAACAGAATTCAACGAAGTTGAGATTTTTCAGGACGGAAATGGAGCATTTAATTCAATTATTGATGTACTTAATTCTGCTAAAAGTACAATTCATATTGAGTTTTATATAGTTAGCGATGATAAAATTGGAAATAGGATTAAAGATATTCTTATTGAGAAAGCAAAATTAGGGATTGAGGTTAGGTTAGTATTTGATGATGTGGGAAGTTGGAGTTTACCAAAAAGATATATTAGGTCTATGCGGGAAGCAGGGGTTTCTGTATACCCATTTATGGAGGTAAAATTCCCCTTATTAACTAGTAAGGCTAACTATAGAAATCATCGAAAAATAATTATTGTTGATGGCAAGATTGGTTTTGTTGGTGGAATGAATATTGCCGACAGATATATAGAAGGAAGTAAAGAATTGGGACCTTGGCGAGATACAATGATTAAACTTATAGGAGAGGCTGTTCACTCATTACAAGCTATTTTCCTTGTTGACTGGTATTTTGTTAGTAATCAGATAATTAATGATCGTGAAAAATATTTCCCTGAACAAAATGTTAGTTCGCATCACCCTATACAGATTACTGCATGTGGTCCCGACTCTGATTGGGCTAGCATTATGCAGACCTTTTTTTTAGCTATTACTAAAGCAAAACGTCATATTTATATTGCCTCACCATATTTTGTTCCAAATGAAAGCATTCTTACTGCTCTGAAAACTGCATCGCTAAGTGGTGTGGATGTAAGAATAATGCTTCCAGGCAAATCTGATTCTACTGTCGTATACTGGAGTTCTCTATCATATGTATCTGAACTTTTAGATGCTGGCATAAAAGTTTATCTTTATCAGAATGGTTTTAACCATTCAAAAATTCTGATGATAGATAGTTCATTTGCTTCTGTTGGATCTGCCAATATGGATATAAGAAGTTTTGAAGATAACTTTGAAATTGCTGCCATAATTTACGATGAACAAATAACTGGTCTTTTAGAAAAATCTTTCTTAAATGATCTTTCAAGAAGCAAAATGGTTATTTCAGAGGAATGGAACTTACGTTCACATAAATACAACCTTAAAGAATCTATTGCTAGGCTATTTAGCCCTCTATTTTAATTTTTTTGGCATTAAAATTGTCTCACTCACCATGTTATTTAAAGTATAAATGTAATTTTAACTGTTAATCAAAAACTGATTTTTATGAAAAAGAATATCGTAGTTATAGTTTTAGCATTATTTACCATTGTGGGTACTGCTAATGCACAGTTCCTTCGGTTTGGTGTTAAGGGAGGACTAACCTCATCAAATGTTAAATTTGATAAAACAACTTTTACTTCGGGAGCAAATGATTTTATAGCAAAGCAAGGAGACTCTAAATTTGGAATGCAATTTGGTTTTTTTGGAAGAATCCAACTATTAGGGTTATTTATTCAACCTGAACTACTTTTTGCCCATTCACAGAGCGAGGTTCAACTTACAGATGTGACAGCAAACAAGGTGTATAACGAAACCCAGAAATTCAATAAAGTTGATATTCCTGTATTAGTGGGTTGGAAATTAGGTCCAGCTCGAATAGGCTTAGGACCAGTTGCAACAATTATGTTAAATGAAACGGATGGTTTAAAGGACAAATTAGCTGATTTGGCCAATCAAACAACAAAGAGTAATTTTAAAAATGCGACGTTTGGTTATCAAGTGGGTGTTGGATTGGATATCCTAAAGAAAATTGCTATTGATGTTAAATACGAGGGTAATCTTAGTAAACTTGGCAGTGGAATGACACTTAATAATACCGCCTATAAATTTGACCAAAGAACTTCACAATGGATTTTTAGCTTAGGAATTTTCTTCTAATCGTTGGTATTAACCTAAAGAAGCCGCCCTATATTTGGAGCGGCTTTTTTATTGTTGTTCAAAATTGTAACTTAAAGTTTATTAATTACTTGTCTAATCTTAACTAATCTATCAATTAACCCTTCGAGTAAACTTATGTTAAGCATATTTGCTCCATCCGATAAAGCTTTTGAAGGGTTGGGGTGAGTTTCAATAAAAAGTCCATCTGCACCCACTGAAATTGCAGCCCGTGCAATTGTTTCAATTAATTCTGGATGACCTCCTGTGACTCCAGCAGCTTGATTGGGTTGTTGAAGAGAATGAGTAACATCCATAACAACAGGAAAACCAAAACCTTTCATGATTGGAATACCCCTAAAATCAACCACAAGATCTTGATATCCAAAAGTTGTTCCACGTTCTGTAAGGAATACCAGATTATTACCAGATTCAACAACTTTCTGAGCCGCAAATTTCATTGATTCGGGCGAAACAAATTGACCCTTCTTGATATTAATAACTTTTCCTGTCCTAGCTGCTGCAATTAAAAGTTCAGTTTGCCTACACAAAAACGCTGGAATTTGCAATACATCAACAAACTCAGCTGCAAGATAGGCCTCATCTATTGTATGAATATCTGTAACAACTGGTATTTGATACTTAGACCTAACCTCTGAAAGGATTTTTAAAGCTTTTTGATCTCCAATTCCTGAAAAAGAATCTAATTTCGAACGATTTGCTTTTTTGTAGGATGCTTTGAAAATAAAAGGAACTTTATACTTTTCAGCAATTTGCTTTATCTCTTCAGCAATTTGAAAAGTTATCTCTTCATTCTCAACTACACATGGACCAGCCATTAAAAAAAAGTTTCCAGAATCGAGATTCTTGAGATGTTCTATTTTATTTAAAATACTCATATTTAGATGATTTTATTTGACTATTTATAGTTATACTTTGATTTCCAGAGTGATGCCAATTTAGTTGCAATTTCAGTCTCTTTACTATTTTCCTGAGGGTTGTAAAGAATAGTTCCCGCAATGGATTCAGGGAGAAAATCCTGTACCACAAAATTATTCTTATAGCTATGGGCATATTTATAATCGGCACCATAACCAATTTCTTTCATAAGTTTTGTTGGTGCGTTTCGTAGATGAAGCGGGACAGGTTGATCTCCGGTTCTTCTTACAAGTTCTTGTGCGGAATTAATTGCTTCTATTGAAGAATTGCTTTTAGGCGAAGTTGCAAGGTAAATGGCTGTTTGCGATAAAATAATTCTTGATTCGGGCATTCCAATTAACGATACTGCTTGAAAACAACTAGTGGCAAGAAGCAAAGCATTTGGATTAGCTAAACCAATATCCTCTGATGCTAATATCACCAATCTACGTGCAATAAACTTGGGTTCTTCACCACCCTCAATCATCCTAGCAAGCCAATATACAGCTGCATTTGGATCGCTCCCCCTGATAGATTTGATAAATGCAGAGATAATATCATAATGTTGTTCTCCACTTTTATCATATAAGGCTATATTTTCTTGAAGTATTTCGATGATAATCTTATTGTTAATTGAAATAACTTGATTCTGCATTTGCGAATTAAATGCTAACTCAAGGATGTTAAGTAGTTTTCTTGCATCTCCTCCCGAAAAGCGAAAAATAGCATCCGTTTCCTCAATATTGAATTGATACTTTTTAAGCACAATATCATTTTCAATTGCTCTCTTAAGTAACTCTTGAAGTTCTACCTCCTCTAAATTTCTAAGAATATACACTTGACATCTGGATAGAAGGGGAGAGATAACCTCAAATGAAGGATTCTCTGTTGTTGCACCAATTAGTACAACAACACCCTGCTCTACAGCACCAAGCAATGAATCTTGTTGTGATTTGCTAAAACGATGTATTTCATCAATAAACAGGATAGGGGCTGGTGAATCAAAGAATTTTTGTGATTTAGACTTATCAATAACCTCTCTAATATCTTTTACCCCTGAATTTATAGCACTTAGAATATGAAACGGTCTTTTTAGATGATTGGCAACTATTTTTGCAAGTGTTGTTTTCCCAACACCCGGTGGTCCCCAAAGTATAAATGATGATAGATTTCCAGATCTTATCATCTCCCTAAGTATGCTTTTTTCGCCAACAAGGTGTTTTTGTCCAATATAATCGTCAAGAGTTTTTGGGCGAATACGTTCAGCAAGAGGAACATTGGTCATCATTCATTTTTTTGGTAAAAATATGCACTTTTTATTAAAGGTATTTGGTATTTTTGTAGAAGATACAAACAAACAACATTTTTTAATATCGATTGTTTAACAATTAAATTATATTCGCTTATTCAAAAACTAAAATAAACCTAAATCTTAGTACTATGAAAATAAATAAACATTTTCTATTCTTCCTAGCCATCCTTTTGTTTAGTTCAATTACTCTTAAAGCGCAGGAGAATATAATCAATTTTTTATCGGGTAGTGTTAGTGATGCTACAAAATTAAGTAAAGCCTATATTGATCCATTTGCAAATGGGTTTGGAAGTGCTTTAAATCATGGATGGTATAATTCAGCAAAACCTCATAAACTTGGAGGTTTCGATATCACCTTTTCTGTTGCAACAGCAATTCCGCCATCAAGTTCAAAAACTTTCGATGTTTCAAAACTTGGCTTAACGGCTTGGACGCTGCAAAACCCTGCAAACGTGTTGTCGCCAACAGTTACTGGCAATAAATCAAATGGACCAGTTTTAATTCCAACCGGAGTTATTCCTGGACAACCAGCCTCAATGACTCTTCCACAAGGTGCAAACTTGAAGTTTATTCCATCACCAATGATTCAGATTGGGATTGGACTTCCTTTAAATACCGAACTTATTGTGAGGTATTTACCTAAAATAGATGTTCCTGATGTTGGTAATTTTAGCATGTTTGGTTTTGGAATTAAGAACGAGTTCAAGGAGTTTATACCAGGATTTAAAGCGTTACCTTTTAATGTTTCCGCATTACTTGGATATACAAAATTTACTTCAAATTTTGACTTAAGTGCACCCCAAACTGGAAATTCAAAACAAACACTTGATTTTAGTGCCACAGGATATACTGGGAAATTATTAATAAGTAAATCTATCCCTGTTTTAACAGTTTATGCGGGTGTTGGTATTAATAAATCAAAAACAAATGTTGATTTAAAAGGAAAGTACAATATTCCAGGCGTAGGTGTCGATATATCAAACCCTTTTTCTTTAGAGTTTAAAAATAGTGGTGTAAATGCAAATATTGGGTTAAGAATCAAATTAACTGTTATTGCCTTCCACTTTGATTATACTGTAGGAAAGTATAAACTATATAATGCAGGTGTTGGAATCAATTTTAGATAAATTTTCCTATAATAAGATGAAAAGAGCCCGGAATGATTTGGGCTCTTTTTTTATTTTTCTATTTCTCTTTTATCAGCTATAAAATCAGTAATGTCGTGTGCTATCTTTAATATTTTTGTTACTTCATGATTTTCATTAAAAATTGGTGAATAGGTTTCAATGAAGGTGTATGTTTTATCAGAAAGAGTAACCTTATTTGTTTCTTTACGAATTGCCCCATTCTTAAGGTCTCTCCAGAAATTTTGATAGTTATGCTTCTGTTTTTCGGTCATCAGCAAGTTATCGCTATGATGCGTACCTATTATCTCTTTTGCTTTTTGACCTGTTAAATCGAGATATGCATCATTAACAGAAATGACTCTTCCATTGATATCATACTCAATTACATAACTAGAGGCATTAAGGGCATTAACCAAACTTTCGGCTTCTATTGATTTCCGCTCTGATTCTTCCTGTGTAGCCTGAAGTTCCTCCATGTTTTGGCGCATTTCCTCTTCTTGTGAAGCCAATTCTTCAGATTTCACCTTAGATTCCTCTAAAAGTTTTACGGTTCTTATATTTATTTTCACATTTGAAACTGTGGCGGCTATGCTTTCTCCTATTTTTTCGATAAAATCGATAATATATTTTTCAATTACTTCAAAAGAAGCAATTTCAATAACTCCGTATACTTCATCATTAAGTTTAAGTGGAACAATAAGTAAACTTGATGGTTTCTCATCGCCTAAACCAGAAACAATATGAATATAGTCTTTAGGAATATCAGTTAAATAGATGGTTTCACCTTCTTTTGCACATCTCCCAACTAATCCTTCACCAAGATTAATTCTTTTTTGTAAATATTTACGTCTAGTATAAGCATAGCAAGATGCCAATTCAAAGAAGATATCACTCTTAGCATCATTATTAATTAAGAAAAGTCCTCCAACATTTGCATCCACATATTTAACTAGGTTACTAATTATTTGATATGAAAACTCATTCATGTCATCAGTATTCTGGCGAAGTATTTCTGCAAATTTTGCAATACCTAGTGTTGCCCAATTCATTTTTTCATCATCAACTTTTCTCTTATCTTCTTGTATTTTTGCTTGTTCTATACTTTTACGCATGTTTAAAAGTGATTCACCAAGCAAATCTCTATCACTAAGTTTAGTGTAAGATACATTGAGGTTTCCTTTGCCAATTTCATTGGCAAAATTTACTGTTTTGGCTAACCCATCAATTAGAGTGTTAACTGAGTTAGCAATATCTTCTATTTCATCACCAGATTTTACATTCAACTTGCTATTGGTATCAATATTGCCTTGAGCGAGTTTTCCAAGTATTTGTGTTGTTCTCACCAATGGGTTGGTAATACTGAAGGCAATTACCCAAATAACAATTATTAGAACAAACAATCCAACAAGAATAACCACGAAAGAGGTTTTAGAAACAGCATTGGCTTCTTTCATTAAAACCTTTGTTGGAACAAAAAGAGCCAATGTCCATGGGTTCTCTGATTTTTCAATTGCAAAACTGGCAAAAGTGGCATAGTACTCAATGTTTGTTTTTGAGTCGATGAAAGTGGCTGAAAAACTTTTACCACTATTTATATTTTTAGCTACTTCAAATATTTTATTTTCTTTGGGATAGATACTATCAAATGAAAGACCAATCAATTTTTCATTTGAATGGGCTACTATTGAAGCATTTTGAGAAAGAAGCATTGCAATACTACCTTCAAATGGTTTTATTTTATCTATTAAAACTTGATGGTGAGACAAGGAGAAGTCGAATCCAAATACTCCAGCGAATCTTTCCCCCTCTACAAGAGGAACACAAACGCTTGTTTCAAGTATAGTGATATTTGAACCCTTATATGTATATCGATAAGGATCGAAGACAGCCTCTTTTTTATGTGTTTTCAAATAATAATAACTACCTGTTAGTAAATCTCCGTCAAGTCTCTCACGTCCTGAAGTGAAAATCAATTTTCCATTTTCCCTAAAGTAAGTTAAAGATAATCTTCCGTAAGGTTTATTCCAGTTTGCATCTACTGAGTTTAATTCCCATATACACCACACTGATAGAAAATCGGGATTTTGAGTTGCAACATTCTTTAATATCTGTTTAGTATATTCAACTCGTTTTGCATCTGGGTGCTCCCTAAAATCAGCTAAACTATTAGCCATAGTTCTCGCCATTCCCATCTCTGCAGTTAAAGATGATTTTATCAGATTTGCATTCTTGGCAGCAATAGCATCGGCAAGGCTAGATGATTCTTTTAGAGAAATGGATTTCAACTTATTTGTAAGGTATCCAATGGATGATAAAAATACCATCGATGCAATTATTACAACAGATAGAAGCATTTTACTTCTAATTTTCATCCTGATTTTCATTGCCTTGTGCTTATTGAATATGATTAAGTTCTGGTATTAGTATGAATAGGTGAAAATAAGCTATATTTTGTGTAATACAAAAATTATAGAGATCATTTTAAGAAAGTAGTACTTAAGATTAAAGAACCTTAACCAGTTATGATTTCAATAAATAATACGGGTGTTTTGTTTTCTATAGTTTTTCTTACTTTTGCATCAAAATCATCAAATAATAAACTATGAAATTACTTGAAGGAAAAACTGGGCTTATTACTGGTGCTGCCCGAGGAATTGGTAGAGCAATAGCTCTTGCTTATGCAAAGGAGGGAGCAAATGTTGCATTTACTGACATTGCCGCTGATGATAATTTTAAGAATTTGGAAAAAGAGCTTTTAGTATTCGGTGTTAAAGCTAAGGGGTATGTTTCTGATGCTAGCAATTTTGAATCATCACAGAAAATGGTTGATGATATTATTGCTGACTTTGGAAGGATTGATATACTTGTAAATAATGCTGGAATTACTCGCGATAATCTGATAATGAGAATGACGGAAGAGCAGTGGGATCTAGTAATAAGAGTTAATTTAAAATCTGTTTTTAATCTCACTAAGGCAGTACAGAAATATATGTTAAAGCAGAAGAATGGCTCGATTATTAATATGAGCTCAGTTGTAGGTGTTTCTGGAAATGCTGGACAATCAAATTATTCTGCATCGAAAGCTGGCATTATTGGATTTACTAAATCAATTGCTAAAGAATTAGGTTCAAGAAATATTCGTAGTAATGCGATTGCACCAGGTTTCATTATCACTGAAATGACACATCAATTGCCAGATGATGTTCGCAATGAATGGGTTAAAAAAATTCCTCTTCAACGCGGGGGTACTCCTGAAGATGTCGCAAACGCTTGTATTTTTTTAGGATCAGACCTTTCATCTTATGTTAGCGGGCAGGTGCTTAATGTATGTGGAGCAATGAATACCTAAAAAATTTTATATTTAATAAACAATAAACCATCCGAATGGATGGTTTTTGTTTTAACTAACCATCAGTAAATGAAAATAAATAAAAACTTGATTTACATTCTTACATTAGGATTTACTTCGTGTATTCCATATAAAGAAATTGATATACAATATATTAAAGAACCTGAAATTAAAATATCATCCGATTTCAACAAACCGTTAATTCTAATTAATTTTTATCAAAATAAGAGAAATAGTAAAAAGGATAGATTTGATTATGCAATAGATAGTTTAGCTTCGGAAGAAGCTGTCATATCATTAAAAGAAAATCTCCAAAAATCTCCATTATATGAAGATTTAGATATCTCAATTCAAAGACATCAACGTATAGATAGTTCTAGATATATTAAACCCTTAACATGGAGCGCTGTAAATATTATTGCTAATAAAGATAGTGCAGATCTAGTTATTTCGTTAGAATACATTAAAATCATTGAATTAACGGATTCCTATAAAACTATAGAGAATCAAATTGAATGCTATTATGGATATTTAAAAGTTCCATTATACTGCTATTGGAGAGTTTATGATATCCACAAAAAGCAGATTTTGAATGGATTTCTTTACCGCGATACTCTAATGTGGGATACTACAGATTGGACTCCAGTTACTGTGGGGAATCAACTTCCAGGATTCTTTAATGCTTCTGCTTATGCTGGAAGTGATTGTGGGGAGAAATATGCTCAAAAAATTGCTCCAGTATGGTCAGATGATAAAAGAAAATTTTTTCATACTGGATCTAAAGAAATGGAAAAAGCAAGCGAATATGTAGTCAAAGAACAATGGATGGAAGCAGCCTTAGAATGGCAGAAGGTTTTTGCTCTAAACAATAGAAAACTTAATGCTAAGGCCGCATTTAATCTCGCACTTGCAAGCGAAATGCTTGGAAAATTCGATCTTTCATTGGAATGGCTATTTAAAGCCAAAAAATTCTATCCCTTATCCGAAATTGAAAACTATCAACGTGCTGTTAACGAAAGAATTGCTAACAAAGTAAAGTAGAAAAAATATAACATTTAAAACCATGGTAAATACCCTTTATTTCATTATTATCGCTATTCTAGTTTTTAATCTTCTTTTTTCAATAATACTTGAACAGATAAACCTGACAGGAAGATCTATAAAGTTACCAGATTTAATTTCAGACGTTTATGATTCAGATAATTATCTGAAACAACAAGAATATGAAAGAGAAAAGGTTAGATTTTCTCAGATTGAAACAATCTTTGGCTCTATATTGATTATTGTTTTCTTTTCAATTAAAGGTTTTGGTCATTTACAATTATTTGTATCAAATTATAGTAATAGTATTGTTGTTCAAACATTGCTTTTTTTCGGTATTCTTGGGTTTGTTTCATTTCTAATTTCAATCCCTTTTAGCTATTACGACAATTTTGTAATAGAAGAAAAGTTTGGATTCAATAAATCATCAAAAAAACTTTTTTTTATCGATGGCATCAAAACCCTTTTACTTTCGGCAATAATTGGTGGCGTTTTAATCGGATTTTTAACATGGTTATATACTAAAAATCCGCATTTATTCTGGCTTATGGCGTTAGGGGTAGTATTAGTATTTTCATTTTTAATGAACATGCTTTACTCTTCGGTTATTTTACCACTTTTTAATAGAAAGACCCCACTTGAAGAAGGTGAGTTAAAACAAAAAGTACTTTCATTTGCCGAATCAATAGGATTTTCAATTAATGATATATACCTAATTGATGGTTCAAAAAGATCTTCAAAAGCAAACGCTTTTTTTACTGGATTTGGTAAAAAGAAAAAGATTTTTTTATACGATACTCTTATTCATAATCTTAATAATGAAGAGATTATTGCTGTATTAGCCCATGAACTTGGTCATTATAAAAAACATCATATATGGATAAACCTTTTCATTGGAATCATTCAATCCTCAGTTTTTCTATACTTTTTTAATTTGATCTCTCAAAGCACTATTTTTACACAAGTAATGGGAGGTTCTTCCAATGTACCTGTATTTTACCTCAATATCATCTGTTTTATATTACTCATTAACCCAATTGAGACTATTCTTGGTATACTACTAAATGTAGTTAGCAGGAAAATGGAGTATTCGGCTGATAGTTTTGCAAATAAATATGGTTTAGGTCATAATTTAGCTACTGCTTTAAAAAAGACATCCTCTTTGAACTACTCAAATTTAACCCCTCATCCTTTATATGTAATCATAAACTATTCACACCCTCCACTTTACGATAGACTAAAAGCATTAAATTTCATTTATGAGACACAAAAAACTAATTAGAGTTTTTTTGTTTACTCATTGGAAAACGTTGATTAAATAGCTACTTTTGCGCCTCAAATTGCCTCTTTAGCTCAGCTGGTAGAGCAGCGGTTTCGTAAACCGCAGGTCGGGGGTTCAAGTCCCCTGAGAGGCTCAATAAGAGTAGCTATCAAAAGCTACTCTTTCTATTACTACTATAATGAATGCAATATTCATAACGATTGGCGATGAAATACTGATAGGTCAAATTGTTGATACGAACTCAGCTTGGATTGCCGAAAATCTAAATTTGATAGGGATAAAAGTAAATAGAATACTTTCAATATCAGATACAAAGGAGGCAATTAAAGCATCTATAGATGAGTCGTTTGTGAATTCTGATCTTATTATTATGACTGGGGGACTTGGTCCCACAAATGATGATATCACAAAATCAACACTAAATGAGTATTTTAATGGAAGTCTTATAATTCATCAACCTTCTCTAAATAACATATCCTCTTTTTTCAGCAAAAGAGGTTTGCCACTTACCGAATTAAATCGAAAACAGGCCGAAGTACCTAATTGTTGCATTGCCCTTAATAATCAATTAGGAACAGCACCGGGTATGTGGTTTGAAAAAAAGGGCAAAATTTTAATCTCTCTGCCGGGCGTACCTTTTGAGATGATTGGTTTAATGGAAAATGAGGTAATACCTAGATTGTCAAAATTAACTACAAACCAAGTTATTACTCATAGAACCATTCAAACCTTTGGCTTACCAGAATCATTCTTAGCGGAAAAATTATCAGAATGGGAAGGCCAATTGCCACAAAATTTGAAACTAGCATATTTGCCTAGCCCCACATCAATTCGTTTAAGATTATCGGCTTATGGTGATATAAATATGAATCTTAAAGAATTGATAGATGTTGAAGTAAAAAAGTTATATCAAATTATACCAAAAAATATTTTTGGAGAAGGAGACGACACTTTACAAAGTGAACTTGGACGAATGCTTAAAATAAGAGGTGCAACTGTATCTACAGCAGAAAGTTGTACTGGTGGAACAATTGCTCATCTGATCACGCAAACTCCTGGTTCATCATCGTATTATAAGGGTAGTATTGTTGCATATTCTAATCAAGTTAAGGAGGAGATTCTAGGCGTTGATGCTGAGTTAATAAAGAAATTTGGTGCTGTAAGTATACCTGTTGCTGAGGCAATGGCAATTTCAGTTAAAGAAAAACTTAAAACAGATTATTCGATTGCTGTTTCTGGAATTGCAGGACCAGATGGAGGAACTTTAGAAAAGCCAGTAGGTACCGTGTGTTTTGCTATTTATTCGGATAAATCATTAATTAGCAAAGAATTAGTATTTACTTCTGATCGCCAAAGGAACATTCTTAGAACATCCGTTACTGCACTGAATATGTTAAGGTTGATGCTAATTGATGAAAATCTTTGATTTAATGGAAATATTTTTCAATAAAAATTTGAATATTTAAATATTTATAACGTATTTTGCGTCCTGTTTTGAAAAACCTGTTTGAAAAACATTATAAAGATGTCAAGAATTTGTCAGATTACCGGGAAAAAAATGATGGTTGGGAATAATGTTTCCCATTCAAAGAGGAGAACCAAAAGAAGGTTTTATCCTAATCTTCTAACAAAAAGATTCTTTTTAGAAGAAGAAAACCGCTGGGTTACTCTTAAAGTTACCGCAGCTGGTGTACGTAACATCAACAAAAAAGGGCTGAAAGCAGTTCTTAAAGAATCACAAGAAAAAGGGTTGATTAACATTTACTAAAGAGTTTACAAATGGCTAAGAAAGGTAACAGGGTGCAGGTTATTATGGAATGTACAGAGCATAAAGAAAGTGGTATGCCCGGTACATCAAGATATATAACTACAAAAAATAAAAAAAACACCCCAGAAAGACTTGAGTTCCGTAAGTACAACCCTGTATTAAAAAGGGTTACCCTTCATCGTGAAACTAAATAATATTTAAATCATGGCAAAGAAAGTAGTTGCTACAATGCAGAAAGGTACCGGAAGGGTACGTACAAAATGCATAAAAATGGTAAGATCTCCTAAAACAGGTGCTTACATGTTTAAAGAGGAAATGGTTAACAACGCTGAGATTCAGGATTTTTTTAAAGCAAAATAATTTGTTTTGTTTTCTTGGCTTGAGACATATTTGATAAAGCTTTCTTGATCAGAAAGCTTTTCTTTTTTGTATATTAGTGTCTATTTATTTAAGTATTTATGGGTGTTTTAGATTTCTTTTCAAAGGAGAACAAAGATTCTCTGAATAAGGGTCTTGAAAAAACTAAGGAGAGTCTACTTAAGAAGATATCCAAGGCTGTTATTGGTAAATCTCATGTGGATGATGAAGTGCTAGACAACCTTGAAGAGATATTAATATCTTCAGATGTGGGCGTAGAGACAACGCTTAGGATTATTGAAAGGATTCAGAAAAGAGCTGCTAGTGATAAATATTTGAATACTAATGAGCTAAATCAAATATTAAAGTCTGAAATTGTTAACCTCCTTGCTGAGAATGAATCAGTTGAATCTGAATTGTTTCCAGCGAAAAATAGTGGAAATCCATATGTTATAATGGTTGTTGGAGTTAATGGTGTTGGTAAAACCACTACCATTGGAAAACTTGCCTACCTTTTTAAAAGTAGTGGAAAATCCGTATTAATTGGTGCCGCAGATACTTTTAGAGCTGCTGCAGTTGATCAAATAACCATTTGGGCGGATAGGGTTGGAGTTCCCATTGTAAAACAGCAAATGGGTGCAGATCCTGCCTCAGTTGCTTTTGATACCTTAACATCTGCAAAGGCTAGCAATATGGATGTTGTGATAATAGATACAGCAGGGAGACTTCACAATAAAATTAACCTGATGAATGAATTATCGAAGATCAAAAAGGTTATGCAGAAAGTCATTCCTGATGCGCCCCATGAGGTTTTATTGGTCTTAGATGGTTCGGTAGGGCAAAATGCCTTTGAACAGGCGAAACAATTTACTAAATCAACGGAGGTTACTGCTTTAGCTCTTACAAAACTCGATGGCACAGCAAAAGGTGGTGTAGTGATTGGAATCTCTGATCAGTTTAAAATCCCTGTAAAATTTATAGGAGTTGGTGAGAAAATAACTGATCTTCAGATATTTAATCGAGTTGAATTTGTTGATTCGCTATTTAACTAATCTAAATTTATCAATATAATTAACCCGGGTATAACTCCCGGGTTTTTCCATAATATGAAGAAAAGCAAAAGAAAAATAAACGTTGTGACCTTGGGTTGTTCTAAGAATATCGTTGATTCGGAATTCTTAATGAAACAGTTGGATTTTGATGGATGGGAGGTTGTTCACGATTCTAATGATACTTCAGCAAAAGTAGTAGTTATTAACACCTGTGGTTTCATTGCCGATGCAAAGGAGGAATCAACTGACACTATTATTCGTTTTGTAAATGCTAAAAATCAAGGAGTTATCGATAGAGTTTATGTTATGGGGTGTCTATCCCAAAGATACAAAGATGATCTATCTAAAGAGATCCCTGAGGTTGATGGGTTTTATGGGGTAACAGATCTTCCTGAGATTCTTAAAGATTTAAAATCAAAGTATAGCAATGAGGTCGCAAATGATCGGATGCTACTTACCCCAAATCATTACGCTTACCTTAAAATATCAGAGGGTTGTAATTGGGGCTGTGGCTATTGCGCTATACCTTTAATTAGAGGTAAACACATTTCTAGAAGTATTGAATCGCTTGTTGATGAGGCAACTAAAATAGCCCAAAATGGTATAAAAGAGCTTCTTATTATTGCTCAGGATTCCACATACTATGGACTTGATCTTTATGGTAAGAGAATGTTGGCTGAACTTATTGAAAAGCTTAGTGAAATTAAGGGTATTGAGTGGATAAGGATTCATTATGCGTATCCAAGTAATTTTCCAATATCACTAATTGATGTAATAAAGAATAATCCTAAAGTTTGTAAATATATAGATATACCTTTTCAGCATATTAGCGATAACATGCTAAAGATAATGCGTAGAGGCTTGACTAAAGATGAGACAATTAAATTAGTGGATAATCTTAGAAAAAGCATACCTGACATTGCCATACGTACTACTTTCTTAGTAGGTCATCCAGGGGAAACAGAGCAGGATTTTAGAGAATTAGTTGATTTTGTTAAGGAATCAAAGTTTGATAGAATAGGAGTTTTCACATATTCTGAGGAGGAGGGTACCTATTCTGCGAATAACTATCCCGATAAAATATCCAGCTCTGTGAAAAATCGTCGCTTTAATAAAATAATGGAGATTCAGCGTGAGATATCTTTAAGCAATAATTCAAAGAGAGTAGGAAAGGTTTATAAAGTTATTATTGATCGAATTGAAGATGAGAATTTTATAGGAAGAACAGAATACGATTCACCCGAAGTTGATCAAGAGGTTATAATAAAATCGGATAAAAAAATAGCTGTAGGAGATTTTATAAACGTGAAAATCACGTCATGCGATGACTATGATTTAATGGGAGAGATGATATAAAACTAAGGGCTGCAAAATTTCGCAGTCCTTAGTTTTTAGATTAATGCTTTCAAGACCTTTAAGGCGGCATCATAGTTTGGTTCTTTTCCTATTTCTTGCAAAACTTCAACGTATTGTATTTTATCATCTTTATCAATAATTACAACCCCTCTAGCAAGTAATCGTAAATCCTTGATAAGAAATCCGTACTTATTACCAAAATCAGCATCCCGATGATCTGAGAGGGTTTTAAGATTGTTAATGCCTTCTGCTCCACAAAACCTTTTTAATGCAAAGGGTAAATCCATTGAAATGGCAAGAAAGGCAACATTTTCGCCATATGATCCTGCTTCGCTATTGAATTTATGGTTTTGAATAGAGCAAACACTTGTATCAATAGAAGGGAAAACAGAGATAAGTTTTACTTTGCCTTTAAAATCTGATAGTTTTACTGGCTTTAGGCCAATGTCAAGTACATTAAATTCAGGTGCTTTCGAACCAATTTTCAATTCATTTCCTGCAAGTTCTAGAGGATTACCACCAAATTTAACTTTTCGATTACTCATAGTTTTCAAGGTTTAGTTTATATGATAAACGCTGAACGTTAATAAATTGTTCAGCGTTTTATTAAAAAAAAATAATTTTAAATTAAAACATCTATTCTTCATCTAAAACAATTTCTGTAGACACTTCCTCTTTAGTGATGATTTTGATTATAATTTCTTCTTTCTTCTTATTAAAACCAACAGAAATAACATCACCCGCTTTCATAGTACTTTTTATAATTACTTCCGCCATAGGATCTTCAAGGTATTTCTGAATGGCTCTTTTTAATGGTCTAGCACCATACTGGATATCAAAGCCTTTTTCAGTAATAAAATCTTTCGCTGCTGGAGATATTTTAATCAAATAACCAAGGCTTAATATCCTATCATAGAGACCTTTTAATTCGATATCAATAATTTTGTGAATTTCAGGTCTTGACAGGGTATTAAATATCACTATATCGTCAATACGATTTAAGAACTCAGGGGCAAAAGCCTTTTTCAATGCCTTTTGAAGTACATTTTTAGAGTAATCGTTTGCTGTCGCCTCTTTAGCGGCAGTATTAAAACCAACACCCCGTCCGAAATCTTTGAGTTCTCTAGATCCAATGTTGGAAGTCATTATAACAATAGTGTTTTTAAAATCAACTCTTCTGCCTAAACTATCTGTAAGAAGACCTTCATCCAATACCTGAAGTAATATATGAAAAACATCGGGGTGAGCTTTTTCAACTTCATCCAATAATACGACTGAATATGGCTTACGACGCACTTTCTCAGTTAATTGACCTCCTTCTTCGTATCCAATGTAACCTGGAGGAGCTCCAACAAGTCTTGATACTGAAAATTTCTCCATATACTCACTCATATCAATACGAATGAGGTTTTCGTATGAATCAAAAAGATATCTGGCAAGTACTTTGGCTAGCTGTGTTTTACCAACTCCAGTAGGTCCAAGAAAAATGAAGGTACCAATAGGTTTATTTGGATCTTTCAATCCAGCCCTATTCCTCTGAATTGCTTTAACAACCTTTCCTATAGCATCATCTTGACCAATAATAGAACCTTTAAGTTCATCGGCCATTTTAACAAGCCTTGCACCTTCAGCTTGTGCAATCCTTTGAACTGGAACACCAGTCATCATAGCAACAACTTCAGCCACCTTATCTTCACTTACTATCTCACGATGCTTAGTAAGTTCACGCTCCCAGCGTTTTTGCTCTTGATCTAAGAGATCTATAAACTGTTTTTCTTTGTCCCTAAAACTAGCAGCAGATTCAAAATCCTGATTTTTTACCGATTTAATTTTTTCTTTTTTAGCTTCTTCAACTTGCTTTTCAAGCATAATCATTTTCTCAGGAACTTTGATATTAGAGATATGAACCCTAGATCCTGATTCATCTAACGCATCAATAGCTTTATCTGGTAAATGTCGGTCAGAAATATAACGCATAGTTAATTTAACGCAAGCATTAATGGCTTCAGGAGTGTAGGTAACATTATGGTGTTCTTCATAACGTTCTTTAATATTATTTAAAATTTCAACAGTTTCTTCGGGTGATGTAGGATCAACCATTACTTTTTGGAATCTACGCTCTAAAGCACCATCTTTCTCAATATGTTCGCGGTATTCATCAAGAGTTGTTGCGCCAATACACTGAAGTTCTCCTCGAGCCAAAGAGGGTTTTAGCATATTTGCAGCATCCAATGAACCCGTTGCACCTCCAGCACCAACAATGGTATGAATCTCGTCTATGAACAGAATTACATCATTGGTTTTAGCTAATTCGTTGAGAATAGCTTTCATCCTTTCCTCAAATTGCCCTCTATATTTAGTTCCAGCAACAATAGATGCTAAATCAAGGGTTACAACTCTTTTATTGAAAAGAACTCTAGATACTTTCTTTTTTATTATTCGTAGGGCCAATCCCTCTGCAATTGCTGACTTCCCAACTCCGGGTTCACCAATAAGTATAGGATTATTTTTCTTTCTTCTGCTTAAAATTTGGGCAATACGTTCAATCTCTCTTTCTCTACCAATTATCGGATCTAAGCGTCCTTCTTCTGCTGCTTTGGTTAAATCAATTCCAAAGTTGTCAAGTACAGGTGTGTCTGATGCAGGTTTGCCTGGTGTTTGCTGAGAGCCTCCTCGAGGAACTCCGAATTGGCTACGTTCATCATCCTCATCGGAGAAATCACCTTGAGATTTAATCTCTCCCATTTCAAGTTCAGCTCTAACCGATAGGTAATTAACCTTTCTCTCTGCTAGAATTTGTGTAATATAATTGTTCTCATCTTTTAGTATAGCCAATAGAAGATGTGCAGGATTTACTACGTCTGTCTTTAGGGATCTTGCTTCCAAAAAGACAAGTTTTAGAGCCCTTTCAGAGGATTTATAAAGGTTAAGTTCATCTGGCTCACTCACATTCAATATATCTTTACTGTTTAAAAGTTTGTTTTCTAGTAATTTTTTAATCTCAGCCAGATCTAATCCCAACGAGTTTAATACATCAATGGCAATACTTTCTCCATCGCGCAGAATACCGAGGAACAAGTGCTCAGGGCTAATGGAACTATTACCTAGCCTAATCGCTTCTTCGCGACTATAGGTAAGTATATCTTTTATTTTTTGAGAAAATTTGGAGTCCATAATACACAACATTGATATTAGAATTCGAATACTAAAGTAATATAGAATAACGTAAATACAAGCATAAAGTTTAATATACTTTTTATGATTAAGATCACTTAGTAAATATGATGATTAATGTTAATAATTCATTGAGAAAAGATGGTTTATTATTGATGATAATTGAGTACTTTAGCGGGTTCATAAAAAAGTATTTATTAATAATAATTTCGATTCTTTAATTAATAATATGGCTGAAGGAGAAAGAATTATTCAGATCAACATCGAAGAGGAGATGAAATCTGCCTACATTGACTACTCAATGTCGGTAATTGTTTCAAGAGCTCTACCCGATGTGAGGGATGGGTTAAAACCAGTACACAGAAGGGTACTTTTCGGTATGTCTGAGCTTGGAGTTTTATCAGGTAAACCCTTTAAAAAATCGGCTCGTATAGTAGGTGAGGTTTTAGGAAAATATCACCCCCATGGTGATACTTCTGTGTATGATGCCATGGTTAGAATGGCTCAGGAATGGTCATTAAGATACCCTTTTGTTGATGGACAGGGTAACTTTGGTTCTGTTGACGGGGATAGCCCTGCAGCCATGCGTTATACTGAAGCTCGGTTAACTAAGATTGCAGAAGAAACTCTAGCAGATCTTGAAAAAAATACAGTCGATTTCAGATTGAACTTTGATGATTCACTCGAAGAACCAACTGTTTTACCAACTAAAATCCCAACCCTTTTAGTAAATGGTTCATCTGGAATAGCAGTTGGTATGGCAACAAACATGGCTCCTCACAATTTAAGGGAGGTTGTTGATGCAATTTGTGCAACCATCGATAATCCCGAAATAACCATTGATGAACTATTGAAGTACGTCAAAGGTCCTGATTTTCCAACAGGAGCTATTATCTATGGTTATCAAGGTGTTAAGGAATCATACCATACTGGTAAGGGTAGAGTGGTAATCAGATCTAAAACTGAAATTGAACAAACCGAATCTGGTAGATCAAAGATTATTGTAACCGAAATACCCTATATGGTTAACAAATCTGAGATGATACGCAGGATTGCTGACTTGATTAACGAAAAGAAACTTGAGGGTATTAGCTATATAAACGATGAATCGGATCGTCAGGGTACTCGAGTTGTAATGATTCTTAAAAAAGAGGCTGTTGCAAATGTAGTTTTAAATAACCTTTATAAACATTCTCAACTACAATCCTCTTTCGCTATTAATAATATTGCCCTTGTTGATGGACGACCAAAAGTGTTGAACCTTAAGGATCTAATCGTTCTTTTTATTAAACATCGTCACAATGTTATTATTAGGAGAACACAATTCGAATTAGATCAAGCTGAAAAAAGAGCTCATATCCTCGAGGGTTTACTCATAGCTATCGATCATATAGATGAGGTTATAGCATTAATTCGTGCAGCTGAAACTCCAGATATAGCTCGCGAGAGTTTAATGACTCGTTTCGGACTCTCTGATATTCAGTCACGTGCAATTATAGATATGCGTTTGCGAAGCTTAACCGGCCTAGAACGCGACAAGGTAAAAGAAGAATATAATGAATTGCTAAATCAGATTGCTTTTTTAAAGAATATTCTTAGTGATACTGCTTTACAAATGAAGATTATTAAGGACGAAATGCTCTATATTAAAGAAAAATATGGAGATGATCGTAGAACCGAAATAATTCCAAATGCTGAAGAGTTCAATCCAGAAGATTTTTATGCTGATGAAGAGGTTGTAATTACGATATCTAGATTAGGTTACATAAAAAGAACACCATTAACTGAATATAGAACTCAGGCTAGGGGAGGAGTAGGTACTAAAGGAAGCAATACTAGAGATGAAGATTTTATTGAACATCTTTATACCGCTAGTATGCATAATACTATGCTTTTCTTTACTGAAAAGGGAAAGTGTTTTTGGCTTAAAGTCTACGATATCCCAGAAGGAAGTAAAACATCTAAAGGAAGAGCTATTCAGAATATGCTGAATATTGAGAGTGACGATAATGTGAAAGCATACCTGAATGTTAAAAAACTAACTGATACTGAGTATATTCAAAATAATTATATCATTCTTTGTACAAAAAAAGGTATAATTAAAAAGACTTCATTAGAGGCATATAGTAGACCAAGACAGAATGGAGTAAATGCTATTACTATTAAGGACGGTGATCAATTACTTGAGGCTTGTTTAACGAATGGCACTTGTCACGTTTTAATTGCAGCAAAAGATGGAAAAGCAATTAGATTCCCTGAAAAACTTGTGCGACCAATAGGAAGGACAGGAAGTGGAGTAAGAGCTATTTCCATTAAACAAACAGATGAAGTAATTGGTATGGTTTGTGTTACTGATACTGAACAAAAAGATATACTCGTTGTATCAGAAATGGGCTATGGTAAACGTTCTAAGCTAGATGACTATCGGATTACAAATAGGGGTGGGAAAGGAGTAAAAACCTTAAATATTACCCCCAAAACAGGTAATCTAATAGCAATTAAGGGTGTTACGGATAATAATGATTTGATGATTATCAATAGAAGCGGTATAACTATTAGACTTTCAGTAACTAAGATGAGAATTACAGGAAGAGCTACTCAAGGGGTTCGATTAATAAATCTCAAGAATAATGATGCAATTGCTGCAGTAGCAAATGTAGAATCATCTGATGAAAAAATTGGTGATGAGTTTGATAATGTATCTGAAAATATCATTTCAGAGCTTGAATAATAAATTAATTATCAATATTTTTGCAAAAAATTAAACTAGAACTTAAATTTCACAACACAATGAAAAAATTTTCAATCATCTTATTATTGATCTTCGGTTTGAATATTGTACATGCACAAGTCGGAGTTCAAGTTAACTTTGATCAACTTAAGAAAAAAGTTGAGAAGAGTAATGCTGATATAGAAAACCCTAAGAAAAACATCAAAGAAGGAGTTTGGATTGATAGAGCTGAATTAATGATGGAGATTTACGAATCACATCTTTATAAATCTGCGATAGGTGCAGATTTGGCAACTTTCAAACTTTTGTTAGGTGGACAGTTAAAGAATAGTGTTCAAGAGGAGCAAGATGGAAGTCTTGTTGATAAATTGATTACTGACCGTGCAATTTTTTATTTTGCTAACAATAAACTTGAAAAATGGGAAATACTTAATCCTGTAATTGAGAACCCTCTCGCTATTGCTATGGAAAGTCTTAATAAAGCAAGAGAAATTGATGTTAATGGAAAAAAGGTTAAACCTCTCAAAGAAAACTACATTAGATTAAAAGAATTGCTTATTTCAGAAGGCTCAAATTGCTATAGTTTTAAAAAATATGCATGTGCCTACAATAGTTTTAATACAGTTATTAACATTGGAATGATACCACAGTTAAATCAAAAAGATACTGCAATTTATTACTATTCAGCTCTTTCTGCACAATTAGATGGTAAGAACAAAGAAGCTGTTGATTTATATAAAAAAGCTATTGAATTAGGATATACCTCAGAAGGTAATGCATATTCGTACTTAGAGCAAGCATACAGATCGTTAGGTGATAATGAATCAGGATTACCTTATCTTGAACAAGGGTTTATTAAATATCCAAAGAATCAAAATGTTCTTATTGCTCTAATTAACTACTATATTAATAAAAATGAGGATCCCAATAAGGTGTTAACTTATATTGATAAGGCTATTCAAGATGATCCAAAAAATGCTTCATTATATTTTAATAAGGCCGCAATTTATGATAAGTTAAGTGATTTTGAAAAAGCTGCAGAGATATATCAAAAATCTATAGAGTGTGATCCTACCTTCTTTGATGCCTATTTTAATCTTGGTGCTATAATTTATAATAAGGGTGTAAAATATTTGGAAGATGCAAACAAAGTACCTGCCAAGGAACTTGAAAGGTATGACGCTTTAATTGCAAAAGCAAATGTAGAATTTAAAAATGCTTTACCATACATTCTTAAAGCCAATGAAATTAAGCCCACCGATAAATCTACTGTTGAAACATTAAAAAACATTTATTTTCGATATAGAACCGAAAGTGATGAGATGAATAAGAAATATTTAGAATTTAAAGATAAGTCGGAGCAGTTGAAGTAAAAATTAAATATTTAAACCTCAGTTTATAATTACTGAGGTTTATTTCATTATGTTATATTTAACATAATATTAATTATAAGACATTTATTGTTATTATTAATGAATTTATAATTAAGTTAAAAAATAGAAATAAAAAATCTTTATGTCATCTATGAAATTTCAATTTTTAATGTATTATTGCAAAAAAAATTAAAGGGAATATATGGAAAAGAAAAGACTGGTTATCAGTTATAACAACTTATCCCCAGAAGTGTTGGAGCTAGTCAAGAAAAAGTACCCTTATGGTTACTTAAACAGCGTTATAAAAGTTACTAAACCAAATAATGATTTCTTTTACGCTATCACATTAGATACTGACGATACAAGTTACTTAATCAAAGTAAATGTTAAGATAGACAGCAAGCCTAAGGATGAGGACGAAGAAAAAGACTTCTTTTCGGAAAGTGATGATATTGGAACTGATGGAGATTCGTTCCCAGAAGAAAGTGAAGAACCTGCTGAGGAATATGGTGAAGATTAAGCTTTAATCGCTCTTATATTTCTTACTAAAGGTCGATTTCTAGCTGAGGTCGACCTTTTCTAAATCCTACCACTTTACAACTGATAGTTTTCATGCTCTGAATTTGATCTAAATAGCTATTAGCTATTGGAACACCACATTTATTCCCACCATTGTCAAAAACAACTGCTATGTTTGAAATATTGCCCTCTAAGTCGATAAACTCTTCAATTCTAACTTTATCGAATTTATAAACTTCACCAACTGTGTACCATGGATTCTTTGGCTCAATAACTAGCTGGTTTGTAGATTCTTTGCCAATTATTTCGCATAAAATTTCATCGCCAATACCAAAGCCGTACTTCTTGAAATGCTTTAATTTTAATTTCGAGAAGTTTTTACCATCTGTAAGGATAAAATAATCATCGGAATTGTACCGTTTTATTGACTTTACAGTAAATTTTACTTCGCGTTTCGGTTCAGGTTCAACAAACTCATCCGTTTTTGCAGTTATTTCAGAAAGTATTGGAATGCCTTTTCGTACCTGATTTACTTTAAGTGGAAAAGTTTGTTTAACCTTTACAACCTCAAGGTTACTCACCCAAACATCAATATTTTTCCCATATAAATCAGTAACTGTAACATTGAAAGGAGAATCCTCTTCCACAAAAGTCTTTACAATTTCAAATTGATACACCTCTCCATCGTTGTAAAAAGGATGTTTTGGCTCCAAGAATACTTGCCCTGTGCAGTTTACTTTATCAACGTGACATTCAATGATTTGGCCTAAAGCAAAATTGTATTTAACATAATAATCAGTTCGTAGGAGCATTTTTCGACCTGATTCA
Source organism: Bacteroidales bacterium (assembly GCA_013141385.1). NCBI lineage: Bacteria > Pseudomonadati > Bacteroidota > Bacteroidia > Bacteroidales > Bacteroidales bacterium. Next base: position 82,983 of record JABFRB010000018.1, read on the forward strand.
TGCAAAAGTATAAAATGTTCTCCCTTGTCAGGAACGTCTACAATCCCTGAAATGGAAAACGAATACCATATACCCTCATCAAATTTCATCGAAAAACTTCAATTTAAGACTATATTCCCCTCTCCTGCCCCAATAACCTTACCAATAACCTTTGAGTAGGAAAAACCACTTTTAATCAATGAATTAAGCACGCTATTAACCTTATTGGGTTGAACACCCATTAATAGACCACCAGAAGTTTGAGCATCGGTAAGCATCATCTTTAAGTTATAGTCACACTTACCAAAAGTAACCGAATTCTTAATATACTCAAGATTCTTAAAGGCGGCACATGGAATACATCCATTATCAACTAGTTGATAGGATTCTTGAATAACAGGAACATCATTTGCATTTATTTGGATATCAACTTTACTGGCTCTGGCCATCTTTAATGCATGGCCAAGGAGTCCAAACCCAGTTATATCGGTTGCTCCAGTCACATTATTCTCCTGCATTATTGTGGCACCCTCTTTATTTAAGGTTTTCATCCACATTAAAGCCTCATTATAAGCATTTTGACTGGCTATATTCAGTTTCTTACCAGCAATGATAATGCCAGTACCTAAAGGTTTTGTGAGGATCAACTTATCACCAGATCTTAGTCCTGCATTGGTAATCACCTTCTTAGGATGAACTCTACCAATTACAGCTAATCCAAATTTTGGTGGGTTATCATCAATGGTATGACCACCAATAACAATCGTATTTGCCTTGGCTACCATGCTTGCAGCACCTTCGAGAATCTGGACATATGCCTCAATTGGGATAATTGCTGCAGGAAACATGGCAATATTTAAGGCTAAGAACGGTTCGCCGCCCATAGCATAAACATCACTTAAGGAGTTCGCAGCAGCAATCTCGCCAAACTCGTAAGGATCAGAACATATCGGTGGAAAAAAATCGGTGGTGAATATTAGGGCCAACTCATCGTTAATCCGATATACTCCAGCATCATCGTGGGTATCGATATCTACCAAAATATTTGGATCCTTCACCCTTACTAGGTTTAGCAATGTTTTTTCAAGAATTGCAGCAGGTATTTTTGCAGAACATCCTCCGTTTTCAACGGTTGTAAGCAGATCAAATGACATATACTATTTTGTGTAAAGATGATAGTTAATTTGTTTTGAATCAAGTAGTAAGCAAATCTCATTTGAATTGATTGTGCTTATCTCAATGCACATTCCACACTCAGAGCTAATGTTTGATGGCACAGGAATAATTTGATATTCAAACCCTTTGCTTTTAATTAGTTGTTCGGATTTAATCACAACGTGAACGTTTTGGAACAGTATCAAGCAGCGATCATCCATTGCAGGTCTTATCAATAATATCTGTAATACAATTATATAGGTGGTTTAGTTCACTGTCGGTATGATAATTTGAGAGTGATACCCTAACTGCTCCCTGAGGATACTCTCCCAATGTTTGATATGCAATAGGTGAACAGTGTAAACCTCCACGAACCTCAATTTCATGGGTATCGTAGAGTAACTTCGTAAAATTCGATACTGATGTTTTGAGCGGAACTATCGAAAAAACATCGGATTGACTATCTATCTTGTTGGCAATTAACAGTTTGATTGCTTTATTTGTTTTTAAGCGATCAATTATATCCCTGAAGACAGCATGACTATAAATTGCACTAGACTGATTTTTTAATGCTCCACAAAGACCGTATATGCCTAAAACATTCATGGTTCCTGCTTCAAAACGATCTGGATAAAATTTAGGCATCTCAAGTTTATCAGAATTAGAACCTGTTCCACCATAGATCAAAGGCTTTACGAGTTCTGGGTTCTTGATAAATAGTCCACCAATACCTGTTGGTCCTAATAAACCCTTATGACCAGTGAATGCAAGCATATCAATGCCCCAATCATCGACCTTTACTGGCACTTTGCCTAGCGATTGGCTAGCATCTACAAGCAGAGGAACATCACCAATAGTTTGTTTTATCTCTTTAATGGGCTGGATAAGCCCATTTACATTACTTACATGGTTGATAATTACCAAATCGATTTTCGAAAAATCAATTGTTTTCAGTTTTTCAATATCAACTAGACCATCTGAAAAATGGGGTATTATAACATAGTCGATACCAAATTCTTGCATTAGATGCTCAATAGGTCTACCAACTGCGTTATGCTCTAGAGGCGAGATTAGAATCTTCCTGTGTTTATAGGTAAATCCTAGGATAATAGTATTTAAAGCGTATGTTGAGTTGTATGTAAATAACACGTTCGAAATCAAAGATGTACATATAACCGATGCAACAAGTTCACGGGTCTCTTCGACCAATTGAGAGGCATTGAAAACTCGTGGGTAGGCGGCCCTACCATAGGTTCCTCCTTCACTCAAATATCTAGCAATATATTCTCCAACCTCATGAGGTTTAGGAAAACTAGTGCTAGCGTTATCGAAGTAAAGGTTCATTTTATCTATCTGACAGTTATGGCTTTACAATTATACTATTACTAGCAAGTTTACCAGCAATATAGAGCATATTAGTAATGGTTCCAACCTCAAGGTTATCCTTTAAGCCAAAGAAATCGACACAAGTTCCACAAACTGAAATCTTAACTCCCAGTCCTTCAATCTTTTTAAGTGATTGACCTGTATCTGAACCTTTAGTTGCAAGTGTTACACCGCTATTATAACAGATAATCTCCTGAGGTAGAGTTTCAAGTTGATCAATGGTGTTTATATAGCCTTTAAATAGTAATTTTCCCAGATCATCATCACCAGAACCCATGGAATTGGAGCTAAATACTATTATGTAGTTACCATGATTAGTCAATGGTTTAACTTCAACTTTATTCTCCTGAATTTTTGTTTGTAACTCTTTAACAATGAATTTAATTCGATAAACAATTCCTTTCTTCGAATGCTCAAAAGTCAAACCGTTATCGTTTAGAAAGTGAGAGAGGTTATTAAAGGATGTTTCGTTATCAACCTCTACCAAGAGTTCATCCCCAATCTTACTCTCACGAATAACTTTTTTGGTCTCAATTAAAGGCATTGGACAGATAAGTCCTTTACAATCAACAATCCTCATAACTATTTGATTTATATATTATTTTGTAGTTTTTATTAATGCTTTATTTATCCTTTTCACAAACATTGGACCGAAGTAGATAAATCCAGTATATATCTGGATTAGAGATGCACCAGCATTAAGTTTTTCAATAGCATCTTCAGTTGTCATAATACCTCCTACACCAATAATAGGTAGTTTGCCTAATGTTTTTTGAGATATGTAACGAATTACCTCGGTTGAACGCTTGGTAATTGGCGCACCGCTTAGGCCGCCATTGCCAATTGCAACTACCTTATCTTTATTTGTGATTAGGTTATCGCGCGATGTAGTTGTATTAGTTGCTATAAATCCATCGATACCTGAAGCAACAGCAGTTGTAATTATCTCATCGAGTTGATCTATAGTAAGATCAGGTGAAACCTTAAGTAGAATTGGTTTGTACTTGCTACGCAGTTTGCGCTCAGTCATCAACACATCGAGAATCTGCCCTAGATGTTCACCATCCTGCAGGTGTCGAAGGTTTGCAACATTTGGACAGCTTATATTGACTACAAGGTAGTCGACATGGTCGTATAACTCTTTGAAACAGAATAGATAGTCGTCAATGGCTTGTTCGTTAGGTGTTGCAGTGTTTTTCCCAATATTGCCACCCACTATTATATTATTCTTACGATTTTGAAGTCTCTCCTTTGCATATAGAACCCCTTTATTATTAAAGCCCATCCTATTTATAAGGGCTTTATCAGCTTTAAGTCTGAATGAACGTGGTTTGGGGTTACCTGGTTGTGGTTTAGGCGTAACGGTGCCTATTTCGATAAACGAGAAACCAAAGGCTTCAAAATTCTGGTAAACCTCTGCGTTTTTATCGAATCCTGCCGCAAAACCCACTGGGTTTTTGAATTCAAATCCAAGAACACTCCTACGAAGCAATGGATGCTCAACATTGGTGACTTTACGAATAATCCATTTGATTCCTGGTATCCGAAATCCAATTTTTATGAAAACAACTACAAGTGAATGAATTTTTTCGGGGGAGAATAGAAATAGGATTGGTCGAAGTAGTTTTTCGTACATAAAGAATTTTTGCAAAACTACTATAATCTAAAAAATTTACCAAACAAAAATTACTTGCCCGGTACGTACTCTTTAAAGCTTTTATCCTTATAAAATATAATGATACGCTCAATGCTGCTGTCGTTTACGCTATTCTCAGCCTCTTTATGAATCGAAATATTTGGTGTATTTTCTTGAATTACAGGTGGTTTAACCTCAATTTTGATATCATTAGTTTTTTGGTCAACATCGAATAACCGTTGTTGCACCATAGTTTTATACATTTCGCCTCTTCCCATAAGCAACCATTCAGAGCTAATCCTAGGGAATTTGTTTAGAATTTTCTGTATTAAGTCGAAACTTGGCTTATTTCTACCTGAGAGTATATGGGAAATAGCACTTCGTTGCACTCCTATTATATCAGCAAACTTAGTAGGCGTAAGGTTTTCATAGCTAATTAACTTCTGAATTCGTGCCTCCATAAACATATTTTTTACAAATGTAATGAAAATAATGATACATGTGTAATCCAAACATATTTCAATTGTAAACACATACGTGATACATATGTAACTTAAGTGCTTTATGTAACCATACTGTATGAGATGTGGTTCAAGCTAAATGTATATAGGAGTTGTAATGAACCATAAATTACATAATGCATTGATATTAAAGTTTATATGTAGAATATTTCAGATTTTATGAGGATAATATCAGCATTCTTTGATTGTGATATAGTGTCTATCGTCCAATACATCTTAGGTAAGCGAACAGATTGGTCATTTAAGGCTTAAATAAGCAATTATAAGACTCAAAATCTGATATTCTGGGTAAAAATCATTGAGATACTGATTTAAACAATGTAACATTGGAGGTTCCTGTAAAATCTAGACTAAACCTATCTGTTAAAGGAATGCTAATTGCAAGTTTAATATGGGAAAGACGAATGTTTGAAATAAGATTATATTCGTAAAAGAGTATAGGTATATGATAAAAGTTAAATTAGTACAATCCTTATTAATTACGTTATATATGGTACATCATTACCAATGGCTAATAAGGCTAAAATAGCATGGTTTCTAGGTTATAAATAACCTAGTTCTTTGCTATAGGTGCAAAATAATGGACATTTATTTTAAATAAGATATTGTGTTAAACTGTATATATCGCTGGTTATCTATTAAGTAAGTTATTAAAAACAGCATTTTGCATCTTATAAATGATAAAAAACACCTAAAACATTGAATAATAGAATCAATTAAAATATATAAATATTTGATATATAGTATATTAAAATATATATTCAAGAATTATTGATGCATCAACTATCTTGATATGACCATTGATACAAACGTAAACTTTACGTATTAATAATAACCGAATTAAATAGTTTACATATGTAATCGTAAGATAATTTGTATGTATCTAAATGTAAAATTGACTAATAGTTAGCCAAAATCTTATTTAGTCGTCCCTTAAGAAGTATTTATAATGTTGATAAATATTCGAATTTACCCTCAAGCTATTGCAAGAAAAGTTGCATATCCGTAATAAAACTTACAAAATAGTCGGAAAGATTAAAAGTAACCCTCAACTCAATATTTTTGAAACACCGCTGCTATCATTCATCAACACCCGGCATGAGGTTGCGTGCTAGCCTCAGAAATAGACAGAGAATCAGTTGAGAATTATTTTTCGGGGTACTACGCCGATTTCGGTCGGCAATCAATTCCGATTCGGAAGATGGTCGGGACTGGTGCTGCTGAAGCAAATATTCAACCTTAGCGATGAGGCTCTGATCGATTGTTGGGTCGAAAACCCTTACTGGGCAGTACTTCTGCGGCGAGCATAACTATCAGAAGAGCAAGCCCATGGATCCAAGTGGGTTTGTTCACTTCCGCAAGAGAATCGACTCCGAGGGGGCTGAAAAGCTGCTGAGACTTTCCGTGAGGCTGTTCGGCACGGAAGCCTGTGAGCGAGAGGTTTTGATCGACAGCACGGTTCAGGAGAAGAACATCACCTACCCCCATGGATTCCAAACTGCACAGCAGGATTATTAAGAAAGCGGTCAGGATTGCGCAGGAATTAGGCGTAGAGCTGCGGCAGACGTACCCCGGTCTCCAAGCAGACCCTAAATAATGATGTAAACATAATTATTATAAAAGACAAAGAACCTATCAATTGGATAGGCTCTTTATATTTAGGGTGATGAATAATAAGTTTATGTAGTTTTTCGGTATCTGCGTATAGCAAATGTAAGTACAATTACCGCAAGAATAGAAGTTGATATAAAGCTTTCACTTATATCGGATAGCCTAGCACCCTTGAGTAAGACCATTCGATTAACCTTCATAAAATAGTATAATGGATTGATATGGTTAAATATTTTCGCCCAGTTTGGCATACTCTCAGTTGGTGTGAAAATACCACTCATAAGAATAAAAATAATCATGAAGAAGAAAGCAACAAACATCACCTGCTGCTGAGACGATGAGCTTGAAGATATAAGCAATCCTCCCCCTAAAGCAAGTACAAGGAAAATTCCAGCAAAGCTGAAAAGGAGCAATAGACTTCCATTAATTGGTATGTTGAAAAGGATTTTACCTACCAATAAGCCAAACGCAAGTTCAAACATGGCAATAATCCAAAATGGTATAAGTTTTCCGATAATAAACTGATAACGTTTTATAGGGGTTACATTGATTTGTTCAATTGTACCTATCTCCTTCTCTCTTACTAGATTTAAAGCGGTTAAAAACATACCTATAATGGTAACCAGTATAACCAAGATTCCCGGAACCATAAAGTGCGAGTATTTTAATTCTGGGTTGTACCAATAACTTGTTTGGGTTGATATTGATGATGGTTTAATGAGATTCGATCCAGTTTTTTCCAACATTATATTTTGGGAATAGCTAATTAGGATTGAAGAAGTATATGCATTGGCTAAAGCAGCAGATGTTCCATTAATTGCATTCAATAGTAGTTGAACTTTAGGCCTATAAGCATTATCAAGATCTTTCTCAAATCCTTTTGGAATTACAAGTACAGCATCCGTTTTATTAGAATGAACCAACTCAACGGCTTTCTCAACTGATCGTTCTGTTGGAACAATTGAATAAAAAGGGGACGCATCGAAACGACGAATTATCTCCCGAGATCTTAAGGAATTGTCAAAATCAACCACTGAAAGGTTGATGTTTTTCATCTCAAATGTAGCCGCATTAGCAAGGATAAGGAGTTGAACTATAGGTACCATGAATATAACAGGTAGCATAGTTTTGTTCCTAAATATTTGTAGAAACTCCTTTTGAATTATGTACAGTATTATTCTCATAGCTAGCTAAGTCTAACTTTAAATTTTTTAATGCTTAAGGTCAAAAAGAATACTATCATACCCAGCATAATTAGTATCTCCTTCCATACATAAAGAATACCCTCACCCTTAATCATAATGGTTTTAAGAGCAGAAATAAACCACCGTGGAGGCATAATTAGGCTAAGCCATTGAAGGATTACTGGCATATTCTCTATAGGAAAGATAAATCCCGATAGTAGTATGGTTGGGAGCATCAAGCCAATCATTGAAAAAAACATAGCAACCTGCTGAGTTTTACTAACCGTAGAAATCAATATACCTAGCGAAAGTGCTAGAATAATGAAAATGAAGTTTACAAGAAGTAATAGTAAGAGACTACCCCTCATGGGCAGGCTAAAAACTGTATATCCAAGAAATAATATTACTAAGGCATTTGTGAAAGCTAATCCTACGTACGGAAGTACCTTGCCTATTATAATTTGTGATGGTTTAAGCGGAGATACTAGCAGAATTTCCATTGTACCTAACTCTTTTTCTCTTGCTATTGAGATTGATGTCATCATAGCAGTTATAAGCATTAGTATTAAAGCCATGGTACCGGGCACAAACATAAAAACTGCCTTTAATTCAGGGTTATATAGCATTCTTAGTCTGATATCAATTGAGGAGGAGGAAAATTCCTTTACCCCATTTTCGATTGCAAAACTGTTGATTATAGCCCATGCATAATTTGATAAAAGGCTTGCTGTATTGGGTTCTGAGGCATCAGTTATTATTTGAATTGAAGATTTTCCTTCTTTATAAAACTTTTGTGCAAAGTTGGGCTCATATACCAATACCATTTTAGCCTTTCCTGAACGCAGAACAGGCTCAATTTCAGTTTCAGAATGAATGAATGTTGTTGGTATAAAATATCCAGATGAGCCTAATTTGGATGTTAACTTTTGAGAAAGGTAATCTCCTGATTTATCAAATATTGCAATATTTGCATCTTTAATCTCATTGGTTACAACATACCCGAAGATAAGCAATTGAGCAATAGGCATTCCAAATATAATCAGTAGTGTACGCTTATCCCTAAAGATATGCCTGAACTCTTTTTTGGCAAAACCCCAGAATTTATTTGTTTTCTTATTTGGCATTTTAATCCTTTTATTTAATTAGGCAACACTTTTTCCATTACGGGCGAGCATGACAAATACCTCATCCATACTGCTGGCATTATATTTTTTCTTCAGGTTTGATGGCGAATCTAATGCTTCAATTCTTCCATCGACCATGATTGAAAGCCTATCACAGTATTCAGCTTCATCCATATAATGTGTTGTAACAAATACTGTAGTTCCTTGGCTAGTAACACTATAAATCATCTCCCAGAAACTTCTTCTTGTAATTGGGTCGACACCGCCTGTTGGTTCATCGAGAAAAACAATAATTGGGTTATGAATCATAGCAATGGAAAAGGCCAAACGTTGTTTCCATCCTAAGGGAAGTGATGAAATCAACTCATCTTTAAATTCAACCATCTTTAGACTCGAAAGCAGTTCTTCAATCCTCGCTTTTAACACTTTACTGCTTAGCCCGTAAATACCACCAAAAAACCTAATATTCTCTCTTACTGTTAAGTCATCGTACAGAGAAAATTTTTGGCTCATATAACCAATGTTTGCTTTAATTAAATCGCGTTGAGTATAAGCGTTAAATCCAGCCACATTTATTTTACCCGATGTGGGTTCAAGCAAACCACTCATTATCCTTATGGCAGTTGTTTTTCCGGCACCATTTGCACCCAAAAAACCGAATATTTCACCTTTGTAAACCTTAAAAGTTAGGTTATCGTTGGCAACAAACTGACCAAACTTCTTAACAAGGCCCTGAACATCAATTACTATCTCGTTAGAATTCATATTGAAACTATTCGTTATTTCCCATTAGCTGCATAAAACAGTCTTCTACGGATGGTTCAATCTGTTTTACTGTTGTATTTTCAAAACCAGCATTAATAATACTATCCTGTAATTCTTTACAGGTCAAATCCTTATTATCCGTTGCAAAATGAATATCCTGCCCAAAAAGGAATGCCCCTTTACACATTGGAAAAGATCGAAGGTTTTTTAAAAGTTTGAAAGAATTAGGTGTATTCACTCCCAGCAACTTATATGGGAATAAATCAACCACTCCTTTAGGTGTATTGATACTTAAAATCTGCCCCTTATCAATTAATGCAATTCGATCGCACTGCGATGCCTCATCCATATATGGGGTTGATACAAGTATTGTAATTCCTTCATCTTTCAATTTGCGAAGCATTACCCAAAACTCTTTCCTTGAAACTGCATCTACCCCTGTTGTAGGCTCATCGAGTAGAAGGATTTCGGGTTTATGAATAAGAGCGCATGAAAGCGCTAATTTTTGCTTCATACCACCCGACAATTTACCAGCAAGCCTATTTTTAAAGGGCTCTAGCATGTGGTAGATATCTTTAATAAGATAATAGTTTTCCTCTATAGTAGTGCCAAAAACACCTGCAAAGAACTCTAGGTTTTCCAATACCGTTAAATCAGCATAAAGAGAAAAACGACCGGGCATATAGCCGACAATTTTTCTAATCTCATGAAAATCTTTTACTACATCATTCCCTGAAAGAGAAGCTTTACCTGAATCGGGAATAATTAGCGATGTTAGTATTCGAATGAGAGTTGTTTTACCTGCGCCGTCGGGCCCTATTAGACCAAATAGTTCGCCCCTTTCAACTTCAAAGGAGACATCCTTTAAAGCATCAACCTTCTCATACGATTTTGAAATATTATTAGCTAAAATGGGATTCATACTATTTGTTGCTAATTAGCCTAACTTCTGCTGGCATACCTATTCTGAAACTTCCATCGTTTTTAACCTTAACTTTAATAGGATACACAAGTTTAACTCTCTCCTCGCGGGTTTGAATTATTTTGGGAGTAAATTCAGCCTCAGACGATACCCATGATATTGTTCCTTCTGATTCAATAAGTTGACCACTTTCATTATCAATAAAGACTTTAACCTTACTACCGGGTTGAAAACTGTGTAGTTGATTTCCAGATATATAAGCTCGTAGATACATAAAATCCATATTTGCAACTTTATAGAGCGCTTTCCCCTGAATAACACTCTCGAACTGATTAACATAGGTAACTAGCACTTTTCCATCAGCAGGATTTACAATTTTACAACGACGAAGTTGATCTTTAACCTGTTCTACCTGAGCAGTAAGTGCTGGTATTTCAGCAAATGTTGAAGTTTTTTGGACATCAATTGCATCCTTCTGTTTCTTAGCAAGGCTAATCCTACCCTCAATATCATCAATCTGTTTTTGGGTGGCAGAACCATCAGCGAACATCTTCTTAATTCTATTGTATTCAATATTTAGAACATTTAACTGTTCTGCTTGAACTTCGGATTGAGCATTAATGTTGGGTATTCTTGATTTTACAGCCTCTATTTGGCTATTTAGTTGCTTACACTTTAGATAGAGCTGGATACTATCAATAACACCAACAACTTGCCCTGTTTTAACCTGATCTCCCTCATCAATACTGAAAGTTAATAATTTGCCAGAGGCTTCGGCAGAAATGGTCGTTTCATCGGTTTCAAATGTACCATAGGCATCGGCTTTATCACCATTTCTGTTGCATGATGATAATGAAGTAGTTAAAGCGCTAGTAACTAATGTAAATATTATCAGTTTGATTTTCATATCATTATGATTTAATTATTATTTAATATCGTTGCCTGTTAGGTTATAAAGCGTTACGATTTGGAGTGACAGCATAATTTTTCTTGTCTCCATATCGAGTCGAGCTCTGGATTCTGCATTAAAGTCGGATATATAATTGGCTGATGTAATTGTTCCGTTTTTAAGCGATGATGAGCTTCGCTCAGTTACACCATGAAGTAGGTTAATTATTTCATTATCCTTTTCAAGTTGATTTCTTAACTTACTTATTTCAGCCTTAATACTTTCTATTTGAGCATTATAACCATTAAGATATACATCCTTACGACGATCTATCATATCCTGCTGGATTTTAAACTGTTGTTTTTCCTTACTTGCTAAATTCCAGTCCCATATATTCCATGAAAGTTTAGCACCGAGTAGGTAAAAGGTATCCCAATTGTTGCTGAGCATGTTTAGTCCTGGCTTGCCATAGCCTCCTTGTGCAAATCCCGCAAGAATTGGATAGCGTTTGCGGGATACTAGATTTGATGAGGCATTCATTAAATCTTTTTGGAATCCAAAACCCGATAATTCAGGTCTAAGGCATGAAAAATCACTTAATTCGATGGGACTTGGCAGTAAATACTTATCGCTTTCGTTGATTACAATCCCTGTAATCGCTCTAATAGATGATATTAGAGAGTTTTTCTGAGCCGGAATAGCATCTAAATTTTGTAATAGTTTTAACTGTTCCGCTTTTATGGCATCAACAGTCGAACTGAGAACCATTCCCGCTCTTACCCCAGATTCTAACTCAAATACCCTTCTAGCTAAATCCTTTTGCATCAATTCAAACTGATTTTTGGTAACATCCAGCAAAACAAGGTTGAAGTAAAGGTTTGTCAATCTTTCCTTGAGTCCATACATCTCAACATCAATCCTATTTCGTTCGAGGATTCTATTCCTCTCCTCAAGTTCAATTCTTGATTTTGTGGAACCTCCATCCCATATCAATTGAGAAATGTCAAGTGTTACCTTATATTGATCATGATTCGGTTTAGGTACTGAAAATCCGGGGATTGGAAGGCTTATATTCAGAGCAGTAACATCCGATTGCCATGTGGCAGAGCCATTAATATCCAATTTTGGAAGATAATTCACCTTTAAGTTACTCTGTTTTAATTGATAAACAGAATCGATAGATGAAGGAATCTTAGATATTGGATTTGAGGAGTTTAATGCTTTAAATAAATCGGCTAACCTGATTGTATCCTGCCCATTGGAATACAACGGATTAAAGCCAATTAATAAGGATGAAATAGTAATAATTATCGATTTCATATAGTAAGTTGTTATTGCCTATTCTTTAGTGTACTTATTATATAATCAGCAACAACCGTTTTTCTTTCTTCTAGAAACTTGTTGTATTCTGATTTGTCCTCAGAAAATAAAATTTTTTCAATGAGAGGTCGTCCTGCAAAAGGGAAAATACATAGGCTAATCATATTAATCATAAAATGCCTTGTTTCCTCAAAACTCATATTTAATTGCTTAGCAAGATTTGTAATTACAAGTTTTATCATATTTACATCAAGTCCCGATTTAACAAAGAAAGATTTAAGGTTGTCAGGATCACGATGAACCTCCTTAATAATAAAAGATGGAAGGAATGGATTTGAAATAAAGGTTGAAATATAATTACTTACAAAAGTCCGTATCTTATCTTCAAGGCTAATATCTTCGGAGGACATTAACGTAACCATTTTTGGAAAGAATTTACCTAACTCCTCTTGAAAAATCATTTCAAATAGTTTATCCTTGCTCCTAAAATAGTAATGAAGTAAAGCTTTGTTAATACCCGCTTCATCTGCTATCTCCTGCATACGGGCACCATCTAAACCCTTTTCGATGAATACTTTACGAGCGGCTTTTAATATTTGCTGTTCAGTATCTTTTTGTTGTTCTGTCATAATTAATAACTATTTAATTTAACTAAAAGGTTAAACCATACGGCAAATATATTTCAGCATTTATTATTATCCAAATATTTTAACCATTTTATTTAACTGTTTGGTTAAATAAGTATTAAAATAATATTATCAAGATTATAATATTCAATAAATGAAGGATTTTTAGTGGAAAATATTATTTCTAAATTTCTATAATAGTCTTAAATACTTTAACAGCATTGCCCTTAAGTTGAATTAAGGATATTTTATCATTAATTAAAGTAACCTTAACGCCTATAGTTCCAAGCCTACCCATTGCTTCCCCTTGCCTTCCTTTGAATTCAAAATTATTGCCTTTTGCTTCAATTATCCTATTTTGCAGTAAATAACCTCCTAGGGGACCATTGGCATTGCCTGTTACGGGATCTTCATTTACTCCGCTTATGGGAGCAAACATTCTACCATAAATCAATATTTCTTTATCATCGGAATCGAATGTAAAAACAAAGTACCCATTGCACTTGATCTGCTTGCTTAAATCTATTAGTTCTTGAAAATTAGGAGTTAAACTGTTAAGTTCTATCCTACTTTTAATTCCAATCATTACTTTGGAATGCCCTGTAGAAGCAATCTGTATTGGGCATCGTTCATCTAAATCTGATTTTGTAATACCCAAGGCATCTATTAGTCTTTGCGAAGTTTTATTGTCAAGAGGAGGGTTTAGCTCAAATTTTCCTTGACTCATAATTACTTGATAATCATCATCTAATTTGATTATCTCAAAGGATAATATACCTATCCGTGTTTTAATCCTAAGTACACAAGATTCTAAATTTTCCTCAAGAGCTTTTGCATACATGGCCGCTATTGTGGCATGACCACATGCTGGGACCTCAACTTTTGGCGTAAAATATCTTATTACTCCATCGCAGTTATCCTCATCAGGGGAAAATAGAAAAGCAGTTTCCGAATTGTTTAATTCCCTTGCAATCATCAGCATTTGTTCATCTGATAGTTCATCGGCGTTAACAACAACACCCGCAGGGTTTCCTTTAAAGCGCTCTTTGGTAAAAGAATCAATTTGGTATACTATTAATTTAAGCATAAGGCATTTAAATAAATTAATGGATACAGTTATTCCAAAATATTAACGGTGGCTCCTATACCAGTTTTTATTTTATTCTGTTTTGGTGCACCAGAATATATTAGTGTACCTCCAGTTCTAACATTAGCATCCAGTAATTGAGTTACATTCACTTTAGCGGTACCGCCACTACCTACTCGAATGTATGTGCTATCAGATTGGACATCAAGAGCTGAAAGAATTCCCCCAGTAGAAACTTTAGCATCCATAGATCCCGTTTTACCGCTTAATCTCATGGTAGCACCTTGTCCAACCTTAATATCTACTGTTTTTAAACTTAATTCTGCCTGAAGTTGCCCATTGGTGTTTGCATTAAGCACAACTTTGTCACCAGTTAAAGGGTTCTGAAGGCTAACTAATCCCGATGCTCCAACATTAATTTCCCTAATCTCCTTGTAAGTAATGTATAACTCTACACTTGCATCAATGTGAATTCCGCGAGAAAGTTCAATCTGTAATGTTTTTCCATTCACTGTTGTTTCAATATCAGATAGTTCTATACCAGAAGCAATAATTTTCACCTTTTCCTCATTACCCTTAGTTAGAAAAACCCTAACCTCACTCCCAACCTTAAGTTTGTCGAAGGCTGAAAGGTTTCTTTCTTCAGTTGTTTGACAATATGAATTGGCTGAGTTCACAATCATAAATACAAATAGTACTAAGGTCTTTTTCATCACTTAATCTTTTAGAAGTTTTACAATAGAATTCTGTTACAAATTTGATATAAAATCTATTATATCATTAAAAAAAATGAACTTTTTAGAGAGTTTAACGTTTTTCAACCAATTAATAATAATGCACATAAAATATTAATGAATTGAATGAAAAGATTTTTACTCTTTATAATTATTGCTATAACTCAATATAATGTTATGAGTCAGGACTTAGATTCAATCAAGCAAAGTGAGTATTGGAAGAAAAAATTAACGAAAATACAATACTTTGTAACGCGCGAAAAAGGAACTGAACCTCCGTTTACCGGGGAGTATTGGAATTTTTTTGAAAAAGGAACCTATTCATGCGTTTGTTGCGGAGCGAAACTTTTTGAATCTGACTCCAAGTTTGAGTCCAGCTGTGGTTGGCCAAGTTTCTTTGATACGAATTATAAGGATAATGTTGTGTTTCATCAGGATAATAGCCATGGAATGATAAGAACTGAGGTGCTTTGTAAAGTTTGTGGTGCTCATCTTGGTCATATATTTGATGATGGACCAAAGCCTACGGGTAAAAGGTTTTGTATAAATTCGGCATCAATAAAATTTACTCCTAATAAATAGGTTAAGATGGAATTGGGTGAAAATAGATTAGCGATGTTTCCTTTAAGAACATTTCTTCTACCGGGAGATGAGGTTCCTTTGAAAGTATTTGAACCACGTTATATTCAGCTAATTAATGAGTGTAAGGAGAATGGAAAGAAATTCGGTATACCGTATGTAAACGACGATGAAATATCAATTTATGGAAGTGAGGTGGAACTTCTTAGTATTGTCGCTAAAAATAGTTTAAATGAGATGGTTATTCTAATAAAATGTGTTAGGAATTTTCATCTACTTGACTTCTTTGAAGAATTGCCTGATAAACTTTACGGCGGGGGAATTATTGAATATATTAATGACAATTACGAAACAACAAATCCTGAAATAATTGTTTTAGTAAAACAGTTAAAGTTAACTATAGATCCCATTCTTGGTTCAATTACTACTAAAGATTCCTTCAATCTTTTTGATATAGCCAAATCGCTTCTACTTAAATCAGAGGATAAGTACAAATTTTATTCGCTTAGAAATCAGAAGAGAATGGAGCATTTTCTGTTTAAACAGCTTAAATTTTATGAGTTGATTAAGAAGAACGAGGATGTGCTACAAAAAAATTTCTCTCTTAATTAAAAGAATGATTGTGCTCTAATTTAAATATCTGATTGTTACCTAACTAATTTTTCTGGCTGATAGAAAAGATTTATATCAGGCCAAGTTTCAATCTGCTTAATGTTACGAGTCATTAGGCGGTCAATTTCGTATGGAAATTTGGCTCCAGGCCAAGGGCTTGTATTGGTTAAGAAAACATAAGTAAACCCATCTTCTCTAACTACAGCAAGAGCTGATGTTCCTGGGAAAGATCCAGATCGCCACCATTTACCGTTTGAAAAAATAGCCTTCCAGCCTAACGGTTGAAACTCACCTTCGCGTTCAACTAATCTCAAAATTGATTTATGAGTAAGAATATCTGGAAAACTGCTATTCCCATCGATAGCCAATAAAAATTTAAGAAGGCTTACTGATGAAATAACCCAACCACCAGCAGCACCTAATGTTCTAAAATCGTCACCCCCACGACATTTTAGTATAGATTCCTTTGAGCCATCAAATGCTTTTATTTTTTGTGCTTCGGGTATCTCATAATATCTTGCTTCGTTAGAATACCTGAGACTATCGAAGTTATAGGCGATATTGGCATCGCGGATATTTAAAGGGTAAAAGATGGTCTCTTTCACATAAGTTTCATAAGGTATTCCGGATGCATTTTCAATTACAAGTTGAAGGATTGAGAAACCAAGGTTACAATAAGAACTGTATGTTCCAGGTGAAAAGTGGAGTCTTTTAGATAAAGAAAATACAATTATATCCTGAAGAGAGATTGGGAGTTCTTTCTTTAAGGATTTTGCAATAACTTCGTGAATAAACATATGATCGCCCCAATAGCTTGTCCATCCAGCGGAGTGGTTAAGAAGATTCTTAACTGTAATATCTTCAACCCTTTTATCGACATAATGTGAATACACGGAATCGTTAAGGATGCCCTGTTTACCAAAGATTTTAGAATCAAGAGATAACTTGTTATCTTCAATTAGTTTCATAATAGCAGCAGCAGTTATCAGTTTGGAAACGCTGGCTATCCTGTACATACTATAGGGTTCAGCCTTTATACTATCTTCCTTATTGGCAAACCCAAACCCCTTTGCGTATAGCAATTTCCCATCTTTAGCAATTGCAACCGATGCGCTTGCTAAGTTCCATTTTTTAATAAAATAGTTAAATGACTGATCTAAATTACTATAGAGTGGTAAGTCTGATATCTCATTGGTGAGGTTAATGCTTTTAGGATAAATCGAGGTTGGTGCTTTGGGTTCAGAACTCCTATCCTTTAAAGAATATCCTAATGACAGATCAATTAGCAATAAAAGGCAAAAGAATGATAATATGATTAATACCTTGGAGTATCTCTGTTTAGCTGTTTTTTGTGACATAATATGCTTTAGAAGTGGTTGGCAAATCTATAAACTTAAGATTTTAGTTCCCAATATTAATTGAAATATTTGACTAAAGTAAAAACGCATCATTATATATAAATTACTTATATACAATGACATGTTATGATTTATGTAAATGATATATTTAGATAAGTTCTTTAAGTCTTTTTGTGAAATTTGTTATGTCTTCTTCTGTAGTATCCCATGAAGTCATCCATCTAACCTCTGATTTGTCCTCATCCCATTCATAGAAAAAATATTCATTCTGAAGGGCTTGAATCACTTTACGTGGAATAATAGCAAATACGCCATTTGCTTCTACTTTTTGGGTTATTGTAACGCCAGATATATCTTTAACCTTATTGGCAAGTATTTGAGCCATTCTGTTTGAATGACTTGCTGTTTCGTGCCATTGGTTATTAGAAAGGTAAGCATTAAATTGTGCGGCAATATAGCGCATTTTAGAGGCTAGTTGTAGACTTTGTTTACGGGTGTACATGAAGTCTTTTGAGAATTCTGTGTTAAAAAAAATAACTGCCTCTCCATACATCATACCGTTTTTGGTACCACCAAAGGAAAGAATATCAACACCAACATCGTTTGTGAATTTTCTAAAATCAAGATCTAAGGCAACGGCGGCGTTGGCTAATCGTGCGCCGTCCATGTGGAGTAACAAACCGTTTTCATGTGCGTAATCTGCAATTACTTTGATTTCATGAGGTTTGTATAGTGTTCCAAGTTCGGTTGTTTGAGATATTGAGATTACTTTAGGTTGTGCATGATGCTGAAAACCAAAACCATGCATGTGTTTCTTTATAAGATCAACTGTTAGTTTGCCATCTGGTGTTGAGACTGTAAGGAGTTTACATCCAGTAAATCGTTCGGGAGCACCACATTCATCAACATTTATATGGGCTGTATCTGAGCAGATAATAGCATTATATTGCTCTGTAACAGCTTTTAATCCAAGGACATTTGCTGCAGATCCTATGAAAACAAAGAATACATCGATATTATTGCCAAAAATTTGTTTAAACTTTGATGTTGCTTGGGCTGTGTAGGGATCATCACCATACGCGATAGCATGTCCATTGTTTGCATCTATTATGGCGTTCAGTATATTAGGGTGAACACCTGAGTTGTTATCGCTTGCAAATCCTCTTTTGTTTGTAATATCCATACGAATTAAAATTTTAATAATATTGCTGTAAATTTACCAATCATACTTTGAAATCACCACCTATTGCTATGGAATTAATTGAAATTAAGAAAAAGGTTTACGATAAATGTGTTGAGAAGCAAAAAGAGATCCTTGAAAATGCTAAGGCTGCAATGGATGATGCACAAAAAGCGGCTAATGAGTATGGACCACCTCGCGATAGGTATGATTCGTTTAGGGCTCAACTTTTAAGAAAAAGAGATCTTCATGCTGAACAGTACGAAAAGGCGATTAAGGAGATGGATTTTTTGCTAAATCTCAAGCCTGAAAATCAAAATAAAGAGTTAATTATAAATACGTTAGTTGTAACTAATAAACAAAAATTTTATGTGTCCATTGGTTTAGGGAAAATTACTGTACCAGAGGGTGAGTTTTATGCTATTTCGCCACAAGCACCTATATATCAATCGTTAAAAGAGAAAATCAAAGGAGATTCTGTGGTTTTTAATGGACAAAAAATAACTATTTTGGAGTTAGTCTAATTCTTTACCTCTTCTTTTTTAGCATTTGATAGTCAATGTAGTAAAGTAGCTTAAAGGAAAAACTATTGATTTGAGGTGAATTCCATGTGTTGTCGATGTTTCTAAAGTACCTATAATCAATAGCATTCTTATCAAGGGCAATTGAGTTTTTCCAAACAAATGATAGTACACTGCCCGGAGCAAAGTTCCATTGATAAACCAAATCGATATTAAAATAGTTTGTGTTATTATTACCAGCAGAAACAACTGTTGTAGGTGTTAATGTACCGTCTGTATTTAGCATGTAAAATTTATCGAATTTGTAGTAACGCCAGTAATGACGAAATTTAAAATTGATAAAAGTTTTGCTGTTTATACCATACTGGGTGTTGATGGAGTTTATCACCGTAGAAATATCTCTTTTTCCCATGAAAATGTCTGAGTTTACTTTATCAACATACCCGATGTTATTATATTCAAGTTCTTGGGATAATTGATATATTATGAAGAGTTTATCGCTAAACCTTATACGAGGCGATACCATAAATGAAAATCCTTTCTGACCGTATCCACCCGATGCCCAATATTCAAAGCGATGATCTATTGCAATAGTTTTTCGATAGTCTGGTGATCCAAAATAGCTTAAGGTTGCTCGCTTTGGGAGGACTACTTTTCTTCCTGAAACTCTTGGTTCATAATAGTCATTTATGTTAGTAGGGAGGATTTCCAGATTAAAAAACATTGTATAGTTCTTTAAAGTAGTTGTTCGAACAGAGGATGTTATGTTGGATAAATAGTAAACTCTTGGACTAAAAAGATACTCATTAGTGTAGGATAATGTTGAATACATGTTTAGAAATTTCCCAAAGGGTTTAAATATATTATATTCTAATTCAGCACCGTAAGAGAATTCATTTGGACTCTGAAGGTAACCCATATCATTAGGGTTATAGTTTTTACTTTCTACATTATGCCAAAGCTCAAACAGGAAATTACCTCTTGTTTTCTCAAAGCGTGCATTATAGTTGTACCCACGAGTTGTTGAATCGTTAAGAATTTGGCTAATGCCACCGTTTCCACTTAAAGAATAGCTGTTTGCTTTGTTTCGGAATGAAAATTCCGATGCGGTAACATTTGCAGTATATTTACCATCAGGCCGATAAAGATTTGAGTTAGCCAAACTCATATAGGAGTTATTTGGCAACGTTTGATCTAAAACTACCATATTGTAGTTCGTAAATCCTTGAGTTAGAATCTTTCTTTTGGCTCCTGTAATTGTATCAACAACCTCGGCATAGGTGTTCTCAGTCATTGCATTAAAAAAGCCAATGCCCAATCCACCTGAAGTTCTTCCAGAGATTTTTGTAGCATTAATCATCTTTGTTTCGGGAGGATTCTCTAGTATTTTTTCTGATGCGCTGATTTTATCCTTTACTTTATCGTATTCAAAAGGTTTAGATCCAACTCTTCGCGAATAAAAAATTTCACCTTTATTAAATAATTCGGTTCCCTCAGTAAAAAATGGTCGTTGCTCGCTATACTGCACTTCGAATGGGGTAAGGTTAAGGATTCGATCATCCGATTTTACCTGACCAAAATCAGGTATTAATGTCATATCCAGTGTAAAACTTTCGCTCAAGCCGTATTTTAGATCCAAACCTCCGCTAAGTCTATACTCCATTGATTTTGAAGCAGGAAACTTTTCGGCATAAGCAGAAACGTATGGACTCAGTGATAGCCTAATAGGAGGTTTAATATTATTTATTCCTATTAACTCACCCGATTGATTGACAGCACCTGAAACTGCTTTATCGATAAAATTCCATGAACTCCACTCATTGTAGCGTTTTATCAATCTAGCAAAATTGATTCCCCAATTCTGTATGTTATTCTGCGAGAACCTCAGTGCCGAGAAAGGTATTTTCATCTCTACAACCCATCCTTTTTCATCAAAGCTAACTTCGCTCATCCATACTGCATCCCAACTACTTTCTTCGTCTTCTCCTGTGGCTTTTGCATCAGTTTGCACTCCCGATGCAGCAACAATAAACTCTAAGTAATTTATACCATCATTGTAAGGGCTAATGAAAAGGGCAAAAACATCAGATTTAAGATCGCTATTATCACGCTGACCCAATTCTCTATAAATTTTATTTGGATTGGAGTCGAACATTCTTGCTCCAATATAAATGGCATCGTTATCAAATAATACTTTTACAACTGTTTGTTCAGATGGTTTTGCCCCATTGTAAGGTTCGTGCTGAATAAAATTATTAGCATCGGGAGCTTTTACCCATTCAGATTCATCCAATTTACCATCAATTTTTATTGATGTATTGATACGATAAGCTTCTATACTCTTTTTAATAGCTAATGAATCATTGCTGTTTTTAGCAATTAAATTAACTGATAATGAAATAAATAAAGTGAATATCAAATAAAAAACATTTCTCATTACAATACAGTTTTAATGATCTGGACTTACATAAGAGTTTAAAATGAAGATACGGTTTAATTTATAAAAATAAAAAAAGGGCGAATTAATTCACCCTTTTATAATATCCTCAAATTGAAATCTTAGAATTCGGAAGTAAAATAGAATTTAATGTCGGGGAATTTTTCTTGTGCCATTTGCAGAGAATATGGTGAATCGGCTAGAAAGACCTCTCTCCCACGCTTATCCTCAGCAAGGTTATTGTATTTGCGTTTTCTAAAGTCATCGATTTGTGCCTTATTATCGCTTTCAATCCAGCATGCTTTATGAAGATTTACAGGCTCGTATCTACAGGTTGCGCTATACTCATGCTCAAGACGATGTTGAATTACCTCAAATTGAAGGGCTCCAACGGTTCCAATAATTTTTCGACCATTATGCTTTTGAATAAATAGCTGTGCAACACCTTCATCCATCAGCTGATCGATTCCCTTTGCCAGCTGTTTGGATTTCATAGGATCGGCATTCTCAATATACCTAAATAGTTCGGGCGAGAAGTTTGGTATGCCCTTAAAGCTGAGTATTTCGCCCTCTGTAAGGGTATCGCCAATTCTAAAACTTCCAGTATCGTGCAACCCAATGATATCGCCAGGGTATGCAAAATCGACAATCGATTTTTTATCGGCCATAAAGGCGTTGGGGCTTGAGAACTTAAAATTCTTTTTAAGTCGAACATGGTGGAAAAACTTATTCCTCTCGAATGTACCTGAACAAATCTTTAGGAAAGCCAAACGATCCCTATGGTTTGGATCCATGTTTGCGAATATCTTGAAAACAAAGCCAGTTAACTTGTCCTCGAACGGAGAAATCTCCCTAACATCAGTAATAGTTGGCCTTGGATGTGGTGCAATTTGAATAAAACAATCTAAGAGTTCGCGAACCCCAAAGTTATTCAATGCGCTACCAAAGAATACCGGTGCAAGTTCGCCACTTAAATATCTATCAACTTCAAAATCGTGGTAAACGCCATTAACTAGCGTTAGTTCCTCTCTAAATTTATCGGTGAAAGGTTTAATGTATTTATCCAATTCTGGGCTGTCCACATCATCTATTTGGATTACATCATTGGAAAGGGTTTGCTTATCTTCAGAGAAGAATAGACAAAGTTTCTGCTCATATAGGTTATAAACCCCTTTAAAAGTAGGGCCAGCGCTAATAGGCCAGCTAAGTGGTCGTACCTTTATCTTTAGCTCACTCTCAATTTCATCTAACAATTCGAATGGATCTTTTCCGTTGCGATCCATCTTATTTATAAAGACGATTACCGGGGTGTTACGCATCCGGCAAACGTTCATCAGCTTGCGGGTTTGGGTCTCTACCCCTTTTGCTTGGTCAATAACAATGATTACGCTATCAACAGCGGTTAATGTTCTATAGGTATCCTCTGCAAAGTCCTCGTGACCAGGGGTGTCAAGAATGTTTATCTTAACATCTTTATACTCAAAACCCATAACAGCAGTTGATACCGAAATACCACGCTGACGTTCAATCTCCATGAAGTCGGAGGTTGCAGTTTTCTTAATTTTATTGCTTTTTACAGCACCAGCCACATGGATAGCACCTCCAAATAGCAGTAGCTTTTCGGTTAGGGTTGTTTTACCAGCATCGGGATGGCTAATAATGGCAAAGGTTCTACGCCTTTTTATCTCTTTTTCTAAGCTCATTTTTCAAATCTCTATCGGGGCGCAAAGATAGGAAAGATTGTGGGAAAGTGTTTTATTGTGATGCTGTTTTGCGGTGGAAGACAGAAGTTGGAAGACCGAAGACAGAGGAAGGGAGACAGAAGTTGGAAGTTCTAAAATGAAGGAATATGGAGGGTTAAAGCCCTGTATTGTTTTGAATATAATTACCCCGACCTGAAGATCGGGGCAATTTATTTTAAACAATCAGAAATAGAATACACAAAAGTGTAATTATCAAAAGGGTAATGTTTAGTTCGTTGAATCTTAGTTTGATCAACTTAAGTAGGGTATATGAGATGAAACCAAGTGCAAGGCCAGTGCTGATGCTGAAGCTAAAGGCAATCATCAATATGGTAATGAATGCAGGAAATCCTTCTTCGAGGTTGGTGAAGTCAATATTTACAATTTCCCGGGTCATAAATAGACCAACAATAATTAATGCTGGAGCGGTGGCGTAAGGGGGTACAATCCCAATTACTGGGATGAATAGTAAGCCTGATAAAAATAGTAACCCTGTAACAATGGCGGTTTTTCCAGTCCTCCCTCCTGCTTCAATCCCAGTGGCACTTTCGATGTATGCAGTGGTTGTTGATGTACCCATTAAAGCTCCAAACATGCTACCAAAAGCATCTAAAGCAAGTATTCTGTTGATGCCAGATGTTCCAGATTTATCGTCCATTTTGCCCATTTTGTTGTAGCAGCCAACCAGAGTGCCAATGCCATCGAACATGGCAATGAACATTAAGCTAAATATTGGGCCTATCAAACTCCATTTCAGGGCAGAAATAATATCGAGTTTAAAGGCAATGGGAAGAAGGTCAATGTTTGTGCTGATAATTTTTTCGGGCAGCGGTGTATACCCAAATACTAAAGCAACTATGGTTGATGTAACAATTGATATTAGCAATGCTCCTTTGATTCTAAACGCCTCCAAGGAAATGGCAAGTATCAAGCCTCCAATTCCTATAAGGACTGTGGGGTTGAATTTTCCAAGGCTAACAATGGTTGCTTCGTTGCTAACAACCAGCCCTAGATTTTTTAATCCAATAAAGGAGATGAATATCCCAATACCAACTGTAATTGCATAGATCATTGATTTTGGAAGGGCTTCGATTAACTTTTTTCTTAGTCCTACTATTGTAAGTATGAAAAACAGAAAGCCCGATAGGAAAACTATACCCAATGCGGTTTGCCACGGTATTTTTTGCCCCAGAACCAGCGTGTAGGTGAAAAACGAATTTAATCCCAACCCAGGAGCCATGGCAATGGGGACTTTACCTATTATTCCTACAAAAATTGTAATAATACCCGAAACAAGGCAGGTTACTGCAATAAGTGCCTTTTTATCCATCCCAGTAAGAGCGAGCATATCGGGTTGAATAAAAATTATGTAGGCCATTGTGAAGAAAGTTGTAAAACCGGCAATTATTTCGGTTTTAGTGCTGAGATGATTGTAGGTAGCCATTATTATGATTGATATTTATTAATCCTGTTTTTTTCTATCGGCTAGCGCAAGTTTGCAAACCCCCGCTGGCGGGTGCGATATTTCAAACATACAAATTAGTTTTTGCATTTCACAGACCTGCTTTTTCTTTTATATGCTTTAATCTTTTTTATACTTTTCCCTTGATGGAAAAGTACCAAAAGATCAAGAACCGAGCGTTATTTGCGAGTTCGATGAAGTCAATATATGATGCTTCGGCCTACAAGGCCAGCTCTGGCTCGCCATATCTTCAGGCCGCCCGCTGACAAAACAATGGTGGTATGTGATAAAAAACAACCACGAGGTGTTTGAATATTATTGGTATAATGAATTTTATGAAAGGATGGTTTTTGTTTGCTTTGAATTAATGCGATCAAAGACCACTGTTTATTTTCGATGAGTTTATAGATACAACGTAGATTTGCAGAGCGAAAGTAATATTCTTTCTATTTTTTACCACATTGCCTATTTTTTTAATCTCGGGTCAAAATTCAGTGATACTTTTCTAATCACTTTAATTTTCTTTGCATCTGGATGATTTGGGTTGATTAAGTAATTATATTCTTGTGGAACAATGCTACTTGGAACTTTTAATACAGCTGATTCATTTTGAGTTACAAAATCGTCACCAATTGTTTGAGTGGTTAAAGTAGGCGGTTTAGAATTCCAATCTTCTGGAAGATCCTCAATTTTTACTTCTTGAATTACTATTTTGTCGGGAATTTCAATTTCAACAAAATATCTGTCTGTTGGTAAATCTTCGCTTAAATCGAGGTGTACAGAAACTTCTAGCATTGCTAATGCTCTGCTTTCAGAGGTATATACTAATTTTGTGTTAATGCTATTCCATCTAAACCCTTTAGATATAGATGCACCCGTCCCCGATAAAGTAGTTTTTAAATATTTTTCTCTTTCAATTCTGTATACTATCATTTAAGCCAAATTTCCATATTCAATCCTATTGAGACAGAATCTTACCTCATCTATTCCTGTAACTGTGTCCAATAAACTCTCGGGAGAATTTCCGCCTAGAGATTGATTTGTTTTTCTTAACCACCTTTGAAACTTATCTTCTTCATTATTAAACACTTCTTTACCGTAATCAATCAGCTCAGTGATTAATACTATCAACTCACTATTCCTGATATCTAGCAAAGAGTGCTCACTTTTTTTCTTATTATAGGTAGTTTGAGGCATACCTACAATAGATAGCACGGATTTAACAGGTCGATTTAATTTTTGACTAATTACCTCAATTGAATTGTAAGGAATTCCTTGCCTAATAATTTCCATGCGCTCCATTCTATTTGACCAGCCATAAGTTTTGCCGTCGGAATCTATGGTCCATATTTTAGGTTTTGTTTTAGCTATGGATGCTTTTTCAACACTTTTTTTTGTGTTAAATGGCGTTATTTTAATTGTCTCGTGCCTCATATTGCAGCATATTTGTTGCAAATGTAAAACATATTTGTTGCTTACGCAAGTTTGTGTGGTAAATGTTTGCTAAAGTTTTCATTTACGACGTAGATATGCTTCGTTTATCTTCTACGAACGGAGGGGGATGTAAGGAGTTTTATTGTACTTTTCCCTTGATGGAAAAGTACCAAAAGATCAAGAAGATATGATGCTCCAGCCCACAAGGCCAGCTCTGGCTCGCCATATCTTCCGGCCGCCCGCTGACAAAACAATGGTGGTTGAAAGTTCCTTTCTTTTTAAGATATTGGAACTCTTAGTACTTAATCCCGAAGGGATTGAAGGTGAATAACCCGGTATGCAATGCGGGGTGTGGTATGTGATAAAAAACAACCACGAGGTGGTTGAATATTATTAATGAATTCTGCAAAGACAAGGTTGCAGGCATAGCCTAGAAGAATTGATGTACGACGACGCAGCCAATCTCCCAATCTTGTCATTTTTAATTCTTATAGTCACCGTTGAACGGGGATTTTAAATAAAATTGGCACTAGCTGCTAAGGGTTGTTATTTTCTTCAAACTGTCTAACATATTCTTTAAATGTAATTTTATCTTCTTTTTTACAAAGGTTTTTACAAGTAAGATTTCTAAGAGTTTCAAGAAATTCCCAATTTGTAATGTTTTGAAATCCTAATCCAAAATTTCCTGTTATTTTCTTAAACTCCAAAAAACCACCTAGATTATTTAATAACTGAGGAGGCATAATGAAATGTTGTTCTCCAATAGCATTGTAAATCAAGTTTTCTTCCTCCAAAAATTCAACTTCTTCAACTATCGTTGCTGTCCACAAAAAATAACACTTAGCCTTATTAATTGTTTTTCCAAGAATTAAGAAAATCGCATCACCTTTTGAATAAAGAATACTTCGTTTTCTAGATGAAATATAATGAGTACTATCAATTAGAAGTTCATTTTCAAAACTTTCAAGTATTCCTTGTGATGGGTAACCTTTTTCTGCATCATAATTGTGATATTGTATCCAATACTTTTCTTCTTTTTCTAAATAATTTCCTTTATAGAATTCTGGTGAAGTGAAAATTGAACAATTATAGTGAGGTTTTAAGTTTAAGATATATTCTGATTCTTTTCTATACAATTCAAATTCTTCGCAAAGTTCAATAATTTCAAACTTGAAATTACCATATACTCCTTCTTTATGAACAATTTGGCCTAAACCATATTTTTTAAATGCTGTACGAATTCTACTTGTTGGATACTTTTCTGGCAAATTTGATGTATGTTGTTTCCATCTTTGATAAATGTTTCTTGATTGACCGATGTAAAATTTGTCATTAGTCAAGTTTACAATTTTGTAAATTCCAGTTAACCCTTTCTGTCTATCCATAGTGCTTTATAATACCTAACTCATTTATGTGTATGATAAGATCATACTTTAACACCCCTTTTTGCATGTATTGTATGATAAAACCATATAATATTTTCGGTTGGGTTATCTTTTCAATCTCCCTTTTCGTTAACCCTTTTAAATCAATATCTTCAATCAAATATTGAAAATCATAAATCGTTGCTCCTTGTTCTTAAATCAAAATAATGGTTTAGATTTCCGAACTCTTCAAGAGTTCGGAAATCTTTGTCTTTGGTAAAATCCTTAACCCACAGGAGGCATTGGCCTATCGATATAACTTTTCTGCATTGCTGGGGGTAAGGTGACGTAAGGCATCTGGAATCCGCCTACCCGAACGCTTACATGTTCGTATTTCTTTAGCTCCTTTTTGGCTTCTGGGTCACCATTCCTGTTTTTTTCGCATAAATCGTAGATTAGGCCTAATAATTTCTTATCAGAAATGGTAATGGTCATCATATTACCTTCGTTAAGCATAAAGTTCTGGATAACGGATTTAATGATTTCAGGGCCATTCTTCTCTAAGTCCCTTTCTTCGAGACATAGGTCGGTGATTACCCCTCCAGCAAATCGATTAAGTCCTATTGTTTTAAATGATGATAGAAGATGTCCAATACTAAACTTTGTAGTACCCACCATTGGCGCAAAATTTCGGGCAATTGGATCGCCAGCTTTGTTGCGGTCGGCAGAGGCGGCATTTCCACCACCGAAAATGTCGAACAGCTCAAATGTCCCCATTCCAGCGGTAATGTGTATCATAAATTTATCTCCGAATTCTTCTTTTAACGATTTTCCGGCATAACCAGCCAAGGCTCTTAGCGATTTAATTCTCTCCTCATCCCCTTCCTTGGGAGGATATAAAAATACTTCTTGAGCTAATTTTTGCGATTCCTTAACACATTCGTAAAATGTGTTTAGCATCCATTGCATCATCTCTACCGATTCTTTATCGTTGTTACCAAATTTGGGAGAATCGGTTTGGAATTTGAGTTTTATCCTGTTGAACTTTTCTTGCTGGACTTTATCAGTAGAAGTGTAACTACATCTGAAGGCATCCAAAACATCTGCCAATTCAAATTCCTTTTTATCGTACACCCATTTCTTTATCGCTGTTAATGTGTTTACTGTATCGGGAACTGCTGCAGGAATAATTCCAGCAAGTTTATAATCGGCTCCACCCCAGGTTTTATCTCTCCCTGTCTTCATACAACCCTTTAGTAAAGCGGAATAGAGCGGATCTGGATTAACTGCCTGATCGATTAGGTACAACATGTGAATGCTTAATGCCGAATTATCGGTAAAAAATTTGATATGCTTTCTAAAGATTTTCTTAAACCCTTCAAAGTCTATGCTCGTGTCCACTGCTGGCAAAGGGGTTTCGTAGGTTAGCTTCTGCCCTCTTAGCAATATTGGATTTGAACTGAGCGTAGCACCCCCGTTTAAAGCACATTCCAGCGCAGTAAGCATATTGAACATCCTAAAGGTCCAGTCGCATGAGCCATTGAGTAGTGGTTCCCAGCAACCATCAATTACATAATCCCTTGCCTCTTCCAATGGGATATCAGAGAATTTACTCAAGGCTGGAACAAGTACTTCATCATTCCCAATAACCGGCATTCCATTTTTTGTTTCGTACAAGCACTCAGCAATTGCATTCAAATATTTGTTGGACTCTTTACTACCATCCATTTGCTCTTTATAAATCCTTGCATTCAAGGTTGGAGTATAAAGTTTGGTTTTCTGGAATGCTTTAAGGATAAGGTAGGTGCAATCGTTAACCGCGTTTTTACCATCACGGGTTTGTCCTCCTATAATGATATTTTGTAGGAATTCGTTTGATTCCGACCACTGATCGAGTGCTACTGGTATGGTAAGTAGGTTTGAGCCAAAATCAAGGTGATCTTGCTTTACAAAAGTGGTTGAATCGAGGATTAGTCGCTCGGCACATTTGATCAAAAAGCATTCGAAGAGCTCCTTCTGTTTTTCATGCTCTTCCTTTTTATAGTAGGGTTGCAAAACCTGATCGAGCCGCCCTAATGATAGCTGGCTCATGCTGCTGTGCAGGGCAAGGTGAAAGAAATAGATGGATTGAAGAGCTTCGTAGAATGTGCTTGCGGGTTTTGCAGGAACTTTACTGCAAATTCTACTTATTTCTATCAATTCGGATTTACGAATAGGGTCTTTTTCAATAATGCTTAACTCTCTGGCTAATTTTGAGAATTGACCTGCATAATCAATAACAGCCTGACAGCTAATTTTTACGGCAGTGTAAAAATCTTGCCTGTTATGTAGAATATTTCTGTTTTCAGCTATTATTCCTCTAATCTGCTTTAAATGTGGAAAACTAGCCGTTTTTTGCTTATTCTTGCGTGTTTTGGAAATATCACTGAAATTGGCGTGAATATGTGTTTCTAAAATTTCAAACAGATCTTTCAGATTTGAATCATAAGCTTTGGTTCTATTGCCTTTGCTTTCATCATGCTCTTCGAAAATCTCCTTTAAGCTTTCAATAGTTTCGGTTGCTTTGCCACTTGATTTGAGGTGGTGTATTTCTTTTAAAAATGTATCATCGCCTTCAACTTTACTACAATAGTTTAAGAGATTATTGTAGTGATTAATTTTATGCTCGGTTGCGCTAAGCTCCTTATTACAATCTGCGATAATACCATCGAGGCCTTTCTCAAGCATTACATCGTAGTTTACCGAATCGTGCCCAAATAAACCCATTTCGGATTTAGTAGATACGGAGGTAATATCCAATTCGCTAGGGGTAAGATAAATAGGGAAAGATTTTCCCAAACCCAACGATCCTAGGGTTATAACACCAACTATCAACTCACCATCTCGAATTTGGTAGTGAGGATTATTGCCTTTAAATAGATGCTTATTTGTCATGGCTTTGAGGATCTCTTCTATAGCCAATGCTCGGCGAACAATTACTGGCTTATTGGGGTGATCAATGCCAATTTTTTTAAACATGTCCTTGGTAAACCATTCCGATGAACGATCAGCCCAAGCACGTTTTTCCATAGCCTTGATCAATTCTGTAATCCTGTAGGTTGATCCAATAATGATTTCTTCCTTAATTAATTCTGCCATAATGATGTCTCCTATTTTTGGTTTATATTTCAATATCGTTTAGTTAATAGTCCAAAATGATTATCTGTAATAATACCTAATGAAGAATAAATAATCCAAATTGTCATTGCTGCAAATGCAGGAATCTATCTCTTTTTAGGGATTCCGGGACTTCGCCCGGAATGACAATGGATTGAGGTTTGCTTATAGGCATAATAAAGTAAGTGCATATTTTATTTTTATCGTTTTAAGCAACAATTTTCGCTTTGATTCCTGCTGAGGTAAAATTATCTTTAACCCCAATTAACTCCTCTTTACTTGGCACTTGAGTACCTTTCAAGGGGTATTCTATGCCCATTGCTTTGTAATAGTTTTCGGAATAGGGATTGTACGGGAGAATTTCAATTGATTTTATTCTATTCGAACGCATCACCTCAATTATCATATCATAAGCAATTTGGGTATTAGTATATCCGGGAATTATAGGTGTTCTAATGGTAATTTGATCGGGATTATGTGCGGCTAATAGCTCAATATTCGATAGAAGTTGCTTCCAATCTTCTACTTTATCGGTGCGAGAAGGACGTAACCCAATTAGCCAATGGTTGACATAAGGCATCAACTCCTCAATATGCTTTTTATTTAGGGTTGCAGATGTTTCAACGGTAGTGTGAATACCATCTGCTGAGCAAATTTTCAGCAATTCCACCAAGGCTTTGGATTGTACCAGCGGATCGCCCCCGGATACTGTTAAGCCCCCAATGCCTTTTAGTAAATCCAGCTGAGGTTTTAGTAGTTGATATAGCTCGCTTACCTCTATATCTTTACCAGCAAACCCCAAAGCGCTAGTGTTCCACTTGTTAATATCGGATGATGGGCAAATTTCAATACATGCACCACACTGATTACATTGGCTATGATTAACAAGATGAATTCCATTTGATACTTCGTGTACCCCATTGGGGCAAATATCCACACAACAGCCGCATTTTGTACAACGGCTTTCGAAGTAGAGTAAAGGCGATGATGTTTCCCATGAATGGGGAGAATGACACCAAGGACATCTTAAATTGCATCCTAACAGGTATAATACAACTCTTGTTCCGGGGCCATCAACCGATGAGAACCATGAAATATCGAAATACTTTAATATATTCATTACACTTACACTTTATTCTCGAACCAATATTTTATGAAGCTACTTCAAAGTTAAACAAATTAGCAAATCATCAAATGGCTGTTTGGTGATTTTGGGGAATGTGGATATAATCTTTTATTTAACTCGGAGTAACCATTCAACGGTAATCGAAATAAACAAAAACCACGGAGACACAGAGGGCATAGAGAATATATGAGAACAAATGTTAAGGATTTTTTTTGGTCTTGATTATTGCCTGAAATATATTTTTTAATTGTTGCATGTTCTCTTGTGTGTTTTGAGGAATAGCTTATTAGACAGAGTTACACGAAGAAGTCACAAAAGGCACAAAGCAAATAACCATAAACCCCACTGGTAATTACCCCTTTATCACCCTGTTATAGCCATTTTTCAAGTGGTTGGGGTTTGTTCCTCTTAACAATCATGCCACCCATTTGCTATTATATCGCATTTTGCGATAGGGGCTGACACTTTTTGTGGAATTGCTATTATACGAAGATTTTTCCCCAGCACCCCAAAAAAAAATTACCCGACCGCTAGGGTTTTTAGACTCGAAAGTATCTGATGTAGGTAAAAGGTAGCTAAACGCTGCTAGGTTCTTCGACCGCTAGCAGGTTTTCTTATAAAATATCTATATATCTAAAACCTATAAACTATGTAACAAAGCTAATATGGAGTATGCCGAAAATCCTAAATAGAGTAGGCAACAATTTAATTTCTATAATTATGCGTACTAAAAAATTTATTAAAATTTCGAAGGTGAAGAAACTTAAAGATTCTGACCTTAAGAATATTAAAGGTGGTGTAGTAGTGTATTCAATAAATCCAATATATACAATTGATCCTACAGAATTAGCCAACTAATTGACATTCGGCAGGTGTTTACCTAATAAGATGTAAAAACCTATCTATTGGATAGCACCTGTCATTTCTATTCAAAAATCTATACACCACATCTAGCAGCAATAACCCTCCTAAAAGAGTAGTAACCTTAACTGGGTTAACCAATCCAAAACCTTCTAATTTCAATTATGTTAACACTTGTGCTGTATGAACAAGTGTTAGAAAATTCATTCTCAATTAGTTGTTGCATATTCCTTTGTGTGTTTTGTGACTACTTTGTGTTTTTTGTGGAATAACAATTACACGAAGGTTCACAAAGCATTACACAAAGTTACACGAAGATTTTTTTCCAGCACCTCAAAAAAAAGAATTACCCGACCTTCTAGGGTTTTTAGATTCAGAAGCGTCTGAACTAGGAAAAAGATAGATAAACGCTACTAGGTCCTACGGACGCTAGCAGGTTTCCCCCTCAGTATACTTTTATAGAATATCTATATATTTAAAACAAAACGCCATGGACATAAGCTAAAAACCTGTTTTTTTATAAATTTAAAGTCTAGCAAACATGGAATAAACTTACTATGGAGTAAGCCGAAAATCCCAAATAGAGTAGGCAACAATTTAATTTTTACCGTTATGAAAACTAAAAAATTTATTAAAATTTCGAAGGTGAAGAAACTTAAAGATTCTGACCTTAAAAACATTAAAGGTGGTGTATTCTTATTGTATTCGATACATCCATTGTATGGAATTGATCCTACTGAATTAACCGAGTAATTAACATTCGGCAGGTGTCTAGCTAATAATGTGTTATACACTATTTATTAGGTAGCACCTGCTACTTCTATTCAAAAACCTAAAAATTTGTGATGATGGAATATCAACCAACAGCTGCTGTTTGGGAAATCACGTTTGCATGTAATATGCGCTGCAAGCATTGCGGTTCGAGCTGTACCACAACCAAACCCGATGAGCTAACTACCGATGAAGGTCTAAAACTATGCGATCAGATAGGTGCGCTAAAACTCGAATACATTACGCTATCAGGCGGGGAGCCGCTGCTACGCAAGGATTGGCATATCCTTGCAAAAAGGATACGCGAAAATGGCGTTATACCGAATATGATTACCAATGGCTGGCTTTTGACTGAAACTGATGTTAAGAATGCAAAGGAAGCGGGTATATCAAATATTGCAATCAGTTTGGATGGGGTAAAAGAGACGCATGATTTCATGAGGATGCAAGGATCCTATGACAGGATTATTTCAGGTTTGCAGCTTCTAAAGAAAGGTAAAGTTCCATCGTCAATTATTACAACTGTTAATAAAAAAAATCTTCACGAATTACCCAAGATATACGAAGTTATAAAGGCTAATGGCGTTAGGAATTGGCAGCTACAGTATGCCATGCCAATGGGAAATCTTATAGAAAACGCCGATTTGGTAATTGATCCATCGGAAATAGAAATAATGTTGGACTACCTTCTTAAATTCTCAAAAGAAAATATAATTAGAATAGACCTTGCGGATTGTGTTGGATATTATAACGACAAAGAGCTGGAGATAAGGTCACATAATCAGGGAAATCCCGAAGATCATTTTTGGACAGGCTGCCTCGCGGGTAAAAGAGTATTTGGCATTAGGTATAACGGGGATGTTGTGGGCTGCACATCACTAAGGGATAACGATTTTATTGAAGATAATATTCGCAATCGCTCGCTTATAGATATATGGAACGATCCTAAATCGTTCGCTTGGAACAGGGGGCTTACAAGGAAAGACCTAACAGGGTTTTGCGCTACGTGTCAGTATGGAAATTACTGCCTTGCCGGTTGCTCAGTTCTAAAATTTACTACAGGAAAGAAATTAAAGGAAAATCAATATTGTACTTATAGGGTTGCTGCAGAGAATGATTGTAATGAGATTAAGAATATCAAGGATAATAAGAAGTTACTGGAGCTTTCGGCAGAAGCTATTTCAGAAGAAAACTACCAATTTGCTGATGCTTGCTTAAACGCTATTTATGAGTGCGATCAAAAAAATATCGATATTTTAAACCAATTAGGCTTTGTTAACTATAAGCTCGAAAACTACGAGAAATCGTTAATGTTCAACGAACGGGTATTAAGTATTGACCCAAAGAATGCGTACGCATTGAAAGGGAAAGGGATTTGTCTGGCAAGCACGGATATGGTTCAGGAGGGAATTAGCTGCCTTGAGAGGTCAATCGAACTTGCTGATGAGAATTTTCTCGATCCTTACTTCGACCTCTCCTTAGTGTATTATAATTGCAAAGATTATAAAAAGGCGAAAGAGGTGTTAATGGAAGGACGAAAAAAATCTAAAGAGTTTAAGGATAGTTCCGATGAGCTATACCAATTGATCGAGGAGGAACTTGGTAATTCTTGATTTAAAAAACGCTTTTGAAAAAATTCAAAATGTATTGCTTGTAAGTAAGCATTATATAAAAAAGGATTCAAATCCCAATTAGTAAAGAGCCGAATCACAGATTTGGCTCTTTGCTTGATTTATGTGTTTCCGATTTGACAATTAAATCAGCAATTGTACCTAACCCGCCGTTTGCTTTTTATAAAAAAAATTCAACAGCAATACTTTCTCTTTGAACTTCAAATTCCTCAACAGCTAATTCATCCTCATAAAAAAAAGTTTGCTTATTACTTATATCTCCACCTATATCTCCATCCGTATCATCAACGGACCACTTATCTTTTTCCGTAATTTTATTATTTAGATCTTCCCGTTGAACTTGTGCTAGCTCCCTGCTACTGTCAATGTTGAATCTTTCATCTGGTTCAGCATCTATTCTATCAGTATAATAATCTTGAAGAAAATGAAAAGCATCGCTTTCATAATCTTCATACTCCTTTAATTCTAATTCTTTTCTGGTTTGATTAGAATTTGGCATTTGTAAAACGGCAATTGCTTCCATAGTATAATTTTTTAGAGGTTAGAGTTCTATTCTATACTAATTACCATTTATAAAAAACATGAATTTTAGAATTATCGACGTTCAAAGGACAAATGACTATTTTCAGAATTCCCGTTGCTACGCCTTCAATTTTAGGAATGTAACAACGGTTTTTTATATCACTATATATGCAATTTAACCAAAAACAAATCACCAGAAGATTATATTACCATAGAATTGTAAATTATAGAACATTCCTTTAGTCTTTTTTATAATGTATTTAATACAGTGGCTATTATGTTTTATTATTATACAAACAAAGTTTTAACGGAGGGGGTTTGAAACCGAATTAGGCAGATCAAATTTAAGGGGGTTAAAAATCCAACTCAACGTTTGGCCTTTATATATGCTATTTGATGGGAATTATCTTCAATTTTGAAATGAAAACTATTCTAATTTATAAACCTTCTGTACCTCTTTAAGGGTTTTCTTAAAATCTACATTCATATCAACTAATTCACCGCTTTTGGTTTTATATATCCAACCGTGAACGGTTGGAAATCCCTTTTGCAAATAGCTTTTCTGAACATATGATGTCTTAATAATGTTTTTGCACTGCTCAATTACGTTCAGTTCCACAAGTCTATCTATTTTTTTTTCAAATGGAGTAATCAATTCTAGCTCTTTGTAGTAAATACGGTATATATCCCTAATATTTCGTAGCCAATTATCTAGCAATCCGAACGATTCCTGCTTAAGAGCGGCTTTAATACCGCCACAGCCATAATGGCCGCAAACAACAATATGTTTGACTTCCAGATACTCAACAGCAAATTGAATTACGGATTGTACATTTAAATCGTTATTTGAAACAATGTTAGCCACGTTTCTATGTACAAACAAATCGCCTACCTCAATACCTGTAATGGTATTTGCTGGTACTCTACTATCTGAGCATCCGATATATAAAAAATCAGGCGATTGCGATTCGCCAAACTGAGTAAAATAGGTCTTATCATTCTTACTTTTGCTTTCAACCCACTGTCGGTTAAATTCAAAAATCTTGTTATACTTTTCTGATTTCATAAAAGTAATTATTAATTGTGCAAGAGATCGAACTATTCTTTATAGGCATTTTATCAGGCCAAAGCACCCGAATAGCATGAACTTGATGATTGATATCACTATATTCAAATATAAGGATATTCGTAAGCCCAATGGATTATAAAGCTGTAGAATAATAAATTATAGAATACCCCTTTAACCTACTCAATAATTCAGTTTGATATGATTTGAACACGTTTGTGCAGGGAAGTTTCCAATTAGGCTATCGCAAATTGCGATAGCTGAGATGCAATGGTATTTGGTTGTAATGCAATTAACGGTATAGGTAGCAAAGAGCCGGGCTTTTAATAGGGTTTTACGTTTGGATGCGGGTTATGGATTTACGATTTAATATCGTTTGGTTAAGCCCAAAGGGCTTGAATATGAATAGCCTCCGATAGCATCGAAGGTATTGAGTTTGTTGGTTACCAACCCTGAAATGGGTTAAATTTTTAAACATAGAGCCACATTCAACCCTTCTCAGGGTTGGGTTGTTACCCTTTATCATCTCCCCCAATTTCATTGGGGGCTATTCGAATTCAAGTCCTATCGGACTTGTAGTTTAGCTAAACGATTTTGACTTACAGTTCCCAATTCGGCTATCGCAAATTGCGATAGCTGAGATGCAGTGGTGTTTTGTTGTAACGCAATTCACAATTGAGGCCTCGCAGTAGGGTTTTGCCTTCGCTAGCGCGGATTTGTAACCGACCAAAGGGAGTTCAGCAAAGCTAATCCGTGCTCTTTAAAAAATCAACTAAAAAAATAGAAAGATTCATTCTCTTCCTTTAACTTTATTACGATTTACTTTATTTAGCGTGTTTAACTCTAGCACGGATTACAAATCCGCGCTAGCTGGTGCAACCCCCATGCGGATTGATATATAAGAAGTTTTTTAGCTTTCCCGTACGCCTACGGATGAACAAAAAAAAGTTTTCGACCATCCGTACCCCTACGCCTAGGCAAAAAATTTTCTTTTTGCTCTCACGAACCCCTTCGTGGAAGCAAAATTTTGAAACCGAGTTTAGCAGGTTAAGTTTAAATGGGTTAAAAATTCGAATATTAGCAAAAAGCCGGATTTTTATTCCGGCTTGAGGTTTGGGTTTTATATATTTGATTTGAAGGAAATCCTAATTTCTCTTTTCATTAACGATGTTTCTTAATGAACTCCTCGTAGTCTACCGTTTCTCCATTTTCAACCTCTCCAATTCCTTTGAGGATTTCCTCTTTTTGAGATTTAGATAGACTATCCAAGAAATCAACCTTTTTGGAAGTTGTGAATAACCGCTTAATGGAGGCAAGAATACGAGGATTATCAGTATCTAGTATCATCCTAACGAGTCCAATTTTTCTGCTTGAATATTCATAGCCTATCTTTTCTGCAAAGTAAAGAATATTCAATAAAAAGGCAATTATTGTTATCAACCTTTGTAGCTAGCGCAACTTGACATTTGGCTTTTATAAATGTGACTTGACGGGGGAAAACTAAAGTACGAAAAACTTTGGTTTCTGCAACTCTGCCCAAATGGGATTTAGCAATTGTTATGGCTGGGCTTATAAAATCAAATATCTTAATCCAGAAATAATATTCTGAACTAATACAATTGAAAACAAAAAAGCACTAATACTTAAAAGAATAAGAATTATTAGTCTAATAATAGGAAATGAAGCAGAATATCTACCAAAAACTTCCCAAAATAATTCTTTTTCTACCAAATCAGTCTTTTCTTTATCTTCACTATTTTGATTTAGAATTGGTAATCCAAGTCCAAAAGCTTTGGAATCATGAATAAAGTATAATTTTGTTTGTTTTTCCTCTATTATAACTCCGTAATCTTTAAATTCCTCTGATTCTTTTTTTCTTTTTAAATTAAAATCTGTTTTTATTTGATCAAACTTATCTAATGGAATTTCTTCAACATATTTTTTTGTAAGAATACGCTCAATAAACTTTTCTTTATCCATATTCTTAACAAAGATGTTTCTAGATTCCCATATTATCCACCTTGGTGAATGCATCATGGATAAATAGTCACTAAAGGAGTTATATTTCTTAACAAAACTTGGACAAATTATTGTATACAGACCAAAAGCAATAACAAAACAAAGAGATGAAAACCATAGCAATTGCCAATTAAAAGGTAAACTTAAATTAAAACTATATTCGATATTAGTATGCAATATATCAATTTTAAATGAAGTTGGTATGTCAAAGAACAATCTGGCCAAGAAAGGAACAATTGCAAACCAAGTTACGAGGTATCTAAACACTGTAATTTGGAAAAAGCCCTTATACCACTGCCAATGAGTCGGAGGACTTTTGAGGAATTTTATTAACTTTAGTATCATGGCTTTGTTTTTGATTTTCTAAACTCAAATATACGAAATTCTTTTTCATCCATTAATCCTGAATCCTCTACTTCAAAATATTTTGATGGATTAAAATCAGAACTTAAATTATTCCATCTATCTATAATATAGTCAGATACTCTATTAAAATCTTTATTTTTTTCAATTCGACTTTCAGAGTTTAAAAACTTATCAATCGAACCTGTTGGACTCCATTGTTTCTCAATTGTTGAAAATTTGATTTGATTGTTAATTGACTTAATAATGGCGTAACTTATTTGAAATTTATTCCAGTTTTCAAAACCCTTATACTTATCAACTCCACAGCAGCATTCTGTATCAGAAAGATATTGTAACTCATTGTCGCCAACTCCAAGCGTTATGTTATATTTTTTTAATTCATTTTTAAGGATTCGTATTGTTTCAACTTTTTCTTTTGGAGGGAGTATTAATTCTCTTCCAATAACAATACTATTTTTTTTATTATAATAGTCTCTTACTTTATTAAGGGGCTTTAAACTAGTTTCCCAAGCAAGATTGTTGTCTGCTGGAAGTTTTAAAAATTCAATAATCAAATGCTTGGTTCCTGAATTTTTTATTTTGCTTACAAATTCAAGCGGATTTTCACTTAGCCCTACAATATATGGCTGCCACCTTATTATTGTATTTATATTGTGCTTTGAAAGTACCTTTAACGAATTAATTTTTTCTGTAGAAGTTGGACTATTAGGCTCTATGATTTTTGATAAATCATCGTTTAGGATTGAAAATGAATACTGAATAATTAGATTAGGATTTGATTTTAATGTTTCTAGATATTCTTTATTGATTAATAAATTTGATTTGGTGCTTATTACAACAGGATAATTAATTGAACAAAGAAATTTTAGAACTTTCAATGATACTTGAGCTTTCTTTTCGATATTTTGAAAAGGGTCGCTCATTCCGCCAAAATGAATGGGCATTCTTCTTCTAATATATTGAGAAATCAATCCAGTATTAATTTTTGGTTTTTCTAATGAATTTCGAAATTTATTAATTATTAAGTCAGGGTCAGCTATTTTAATATTTTTGTAGTTGGAGTTACCTCCCCTTTTATGGGAAAAACAATAGATACATAAGAAATCACAACCAGAATATGTATCAAGTCTAAATGGCATACCACAAAAACTAAATTGACTTGTAATACTTAGGGGATTTTTATATTCAAAAACCATCTTTATAGAATTTAGTATTTGGCAATCCTAATTTTACAGTAATAATCTGATTTGGTAGCCTTGCCCATAACTCATTTATTTATATCACCTAATGGTACATTATATACTGTACCATTTTTATAGTATAATATTTCTATACCAAAAATAAGTTAAATTACCAGAATATCAAATAGTAATCACATTTTTCCAATACTCTTTTCTATCATTGTAGTTTTAAATTCTCCGTTCATTTTTATCAATCTTTTTAGATTGGTCGAGTAAAAGTTTTATAGATTTACTCCCACTCCATTACTTAATTTTAACCCCCTAAACCATAATCCAATACGCTAAGCCATCAACAAAAAAAGGGTAAAAACATTTTTATCATTCATATTTAAATTAATTTTGGTACTCTTTTTTGGAAAAAAACTAGTTACTGGTTGGCTAGTTACTAGATACTGGTTATTAGTTACTAGTTATTTATCAACCAGCAACTAGCATCAAGTAACTAGGATCAGTTGCATATCAGATTCGTTCTACGTTTGAGATAATTTAAAAACCTGAAGTTGTTCCTTAAGATTCGACTTTTTTATGGATTATAATAGTAGCTGTATAGAATCAACAATATTTGTTTTAATTGCAGGAATAGCAGGATTAATGCTATCCCCACAAAAGTATAAGCCCTACGTTGCATTTTTTGTTGTTATACTAAACTCAATACTTTCCTCGTTACCATCGGTATTCGCGTTAACGCATCAGCCTATAATTGATTCGTACCACCTTACAGGGATTATGGGGAATGTAAATGTTCGGTTGGATTCCCTTTCGGCTTGGTTTATCCTTATAATTAACCTTACTGTTATTAACGGAACCCTTTTTGGGATTGGCTACCTAAAGGCGTATCAGAATCTGCAAACAAACAAATCTATCCATTGGGTTTTCTTTATCCTATTCCATTTCTCAATGCTTTGGGTTTGCTTGCTGGAGAACGGTTTTGCTTTCCTTGTGGCATGGGAAATAATGTCTATATCGTCGTTAATGCTGGTTATTTTTGAGTATCAGAAAAAGGATACGCTTAAGGCTGGCGTAAACTATATGATTCAGATGCACATCAGCGTTGCGCTGCTCACAATAGGGTTTATATGG
Organism: Bacteroidales bacterium; assembly: GCA_013141385.1. Lineage (NCBI taxonomy): Bacteria > Pseudomonadati > Bacteroidota > Bacteroidia > Bacteroidales > Bacteroidales bacterium. The sequence goes on from JABFRB010000018.1 coordinate 124,450, forward strand.
CTTTACTTCCAAACCGGGTCATTCGATTTTTCGGCATTAGGCGATTTCCTGAACAATAGCGGAAGTATTTGGGTATTTATACTGCTGCTTGCGGGTTTTGCAATAAAAGCGGGCTTTATTCCTTTTCATACATGGCTACCACACGCCCACCCGGCTGCGCCATCGCATGTTTCGGGGATAATGTCGGGGGTAATTGTTAAGCTTGGCATTTACGGTATTTTCCGTGTTATATCTAACCTACACTCTGATTTTACGCTTATTGGGGAGATAATCCTTATCCTGTCCGTTGTTACCGCAATATACGGCATTGCAAATGCTGCCATAAAGTTCGATTTTAAAAAGATGCTGGCCTACTGCACCATCGAGAATATAGGTATTATTGGTATTGGTATTGGTGTTGGATTAATGGGAATGGGATCGGGGAATAGCATGTTGATGATACTTGGGTTTAGCGGGGCGTTGCTTCATACTCTGAATCACTCGCTATTTAAATCCTTGCTGTTCTTTTCGGCTGGAAGTATTTACCAGCAAACGCATACACGGAATATAGAGAAGCTGGGCGGATTAATTAAGAAGATGCCACAAACAGCCCTTTTTTTCCTAATTGGGGCATTAGCCATTGGCGGATTGCCCCCATTTAATGGGTTTATTTCGGAGTTTGTTATATATACGGGATTGGTTAAGAGTTTGGCTCAGGGTAATATATCTCAGCTAGTTCTTATTGTTCTATCAATAGCAGGTTTGGCAATTGTTGGAGGGATGTCATTGCTAACCTTTACCAAAAACTTTGGTGTAATTTTTACTGGCAATCCAAGGCATCAGTTTGAGTATGAGCCTAAGGAGGTTAGCTTTATAATGAGATTACCGCAGTATATTGCAATAGTTGTTATGCTTTCGGTGGCGTTGATTCCAGCCTACTATCTTTACTACGCCTCTAAAGTGGTTATTCTGAGCTTCCATATGAATGTTGATAATCTGGCTACAACCTCTATGTTTCATACTGTAAGCGTTGTTGGATGGGCTAACCTTGTGTTTTTAGCCTTAATCGCATCAGTTTTTGGTTTGAGATGGTTGGCAACTCGAAATAGAACTACCGAGATTCAACCTACTTGGGGTTGTGGATACGAATCGCCAGTACCCAAGGCACAATATACAAGTAAATCCTTTACTAGGAGTTTTGCCGAATTGTTTAGCTTCCTTGCAATTGAGAAGAAGAAATACACCAAAATTGAGAAGACGGATATATTCCCGAAGAAAAGGGCTTTTTCATCGTTTTACGTTGATATTTTTGAGAATTACATAATAAATCCTATTACTAATCGACTTCGTTTTGCTACAAACTATTTCCAGTTTATCCAGAACGGGAAAATTCAGTCGTATGTGCTTTATGGTATTCTCTTTATTGTTTTGGTTTTTGTAGGTACTTTATTTGGTTTGATATGAGATTATTGATCGAACTATTCAATCTAGTAGCAGTTGTTTCCATTGTTGCGTTACCTTTCCTAAAGGTTAGGAGGAAAGGAATCTTGACTTTGGTAACAATTTGCCTACAGGTTGTATTAGCTTCAATCTTATCCGTTCAGGTTCTTTCGGGTAACCCAGTAGATTATAGCTACGCAGGATCGTTTATCACTGGTGCTATTCCAATACGAGTCGATTACCTATCATCGTGGTTTATTCTAATAATCGGCTTTACATTTTTAACTGGAGCGGTTTATGGCATCCAGTACATGAAGAAATATATCGATCAGGCCGCAAATATTACCCTTCATGCCTCTGCATACATTTTAGCTTTTACAACCCTAATTGATATATGTATTGTTCAGAATAGCCTAGTACTCCTCGTTATTTGGGAGATGATGGCTATTTCATCTTTCATTCTTATAATTTTTGAGCATTATAAAACGGAAACGCTAAGGGCAGGTATCAATTTCCTAATCCAGTCGCATGTGTGCATACTTTTTCTTACCCTAGCGTTTATGTGGGTTAGAATTAAGACTGGTACTTATGATTTTAATGATATTACCGCATTTACTGGCTCTCAACCTTCACTTATAGGTGTGGGACTGTTTATCTTTTTCTTTATAGGATTTGCAATTAAAGCCGGATTTGTTCCATTTCACACGTGGTTACCTTTGGCTCATCCAGCAGCACCTGCACATATATCGGGTGTAATGAGTGGTGTGATAATTAAGATAGGCATATTTGGCATTCTAAGGGTACTTCTGTTAATCAAAACCAATTTTGTTACCATTGGCTACTTGATACTTGTTATATCGGTATTAACAGGAATTTATGGAGTTATGCTTGCCATAATTCAGCACAATCTCAAAAAGTTGCTAGCATACCACAGTATCGAGAATATAGGAATTATTGGGATTGGAATTGGATTAGGATGTCTCGGAGTTGGTTATAGTAACCAAATTCTAATAGTTCTTGGCTTTAGCGGTGCATTGCTCCATACGCTCAACCATTCGCTTTTTAAATCGCTCCTTTTCTATAGCACAGGAAACGTTTATCAATTGGCGCACACCATAAATATTGAATCCCTAGGAGGGTTAATAAGAAAGATGCCTCAAACTGCATTTCTATTTCTTATCGGATCGCTTGCTATATGTGGACTTCCGCCATTCAATGGGTTTATTTCGGAATTTTTGATCTACCTAGGAATGTTTAAATCCATTAGCAGCACAGATTTTACGCTTACCGCCATGATGCTATTCTCAATCCTAGGATTGGTTCTAATTGGTGGGTTGGCAATGATATGTTTTACCAAAGCTTTTAGCATTGTTTTCCTAGGAACACCTCGGCAAATTTCAATTGATAAGGTTGAACAGGAAAAGAGAGCCTCTACCCTGCCCCTTTATGCCATAGTTGCAGTAATTATGGCTATTGGTATTGTTCCAATTGCGTTTCTGAAAGTGATATCGTTACCAGTTGGTCAATTTGCAAATGTAATAAGCGTTGATACAGTAAGTCAGTTTAGCGAGATAACCCATACCGCCGCAATGATTGGTGTTTATTCGGCTGTGTTTATAGCCTTGGTAGGATTAACCATTTTTATTCGTAGGATGATTACTAGAAATAGATTAACTTCCATCGGTAATACATGGGGATGTGGTTACAATGGTTCTAGTAATAAGATGCAGTATACAGCTAGCTCTTTTATTAGAACGTACCGTAAACTCGCCAGCCCATTTTTGCATGTTGATAAGATTAAAAGGGAGGCTAAAGAGATTTTTCCCGATTCTGTTCATCAGGAGACACACCCGCACGATAAGGTTGAAAAATGGCTTATAGATAAACCGATTTATGCGTTCCGCCAATTGCTGTCGCGATTTACATTTCTGCAAAACGGCAATGTGCAAGCATATATTCTTTACGGTTTTATTTTTATAACACTAGTAATTCTAATTCCAGAAATTATTGAGAAGGTAAAATTTCTGATAAACTTTTTAAACCAGATATAACATGGTTAGCTTAATTCTGATACTTGTAGCAAGTCTATTTTTTACAGGAATAGTTATTCGAACAAAGAGTTTAGCCTCTGGACGAAAAGGACCGGGCATTTTCCAGCCAATGAAAGATATTTTCAGGTTGCTTAAAAAGGGATCGGTTTATAGTAGCACTACCAGCATTATATTCCAGATTGCACCTAGCTTTTACATAGCTTCAGTGTTAATGGCAATTCTAATAGTTCCACTTGGCGATTATCCAGGGGTAATATCATTTCAGGGCGATTTTATACTGTTTGCATACTTATTGGCATTCGGGAAATTCTTTATGATTATCTCAGCATTGGATACGGGTAGCAGCTTCGAAGGAATGGGTGCCAGCCGTGAATCTTTGTTCTCCATGCTAGTTGAACCGGCTTTCTTTATCCTAATGGGTTCTTTTGCATTGCTCACGGGTCATACATCTTTTCATAGTATCTTCTCCACCTTACACTATGGCTCAAATATCTCATACCTATTAGGCTTACTAGCAACCTTTGTATTTATAATGATTGCAATGATTGAGAATAGCCGTATGCCTGTTGACGATCCTAAAACCCACCTTGAACTTACCATGATTCACGAGGTAATGGTTCTCGATAACAGCGGCTTTGATTTAGGGTTAATACTTCACACCACAAACCTCAAGTTTGCGATGTATGGGGCAATTATCTCTAACTTTTTTATAGGCGATCTTTCTTTGATGTATACTATTCCAATATTTTTTGCCGTACAAATTGGTTTTGCTATTGTAGCTGGATTGCTAGAATCGTTTATGGCACGCTTTAGGATGAGCCATAACCCGCAGTTTATCTTTATTTTAACATCGGTATCGCTACTAATATTCTTTGGCGTGCTTTTGCTATTGGAAAGATTTGTTTAATGCTAAATTAGTGTAATATATGACTGATATTCTTCTTATTATGTTTGCCATCACGCTGCTCTACATGAGTATTGCAAACAGATTGCTAACATATATCCGATTACTTGTTCTACAGGGCTTTTTACTATTCGGTGTAACATTTTTGGCATTAAACCAAATCAATGTGGCTAACCTAGTACTTATATTATTGGAAACCGTAATATTTAAAGCTGTGGCAGTGCCTTTATTTTTAAACCGAGTGATAAAGCGAAACAACATAACACGAATAGCTGAACCTTTCGTACCAAATTTCATATCGCTTATAATTATTACGTTAATTCTTGTTATTACGATAGTTCTATCAAACTCAATTAAGGACACAAATCTCGATAAAACCTTTTTTGTAGTTGCGCTATCAACCCTTTTTACTGGTCTTTACATTATAACAACACGCCGAAAAATTATTACCCATGTAATGGGTTATCTGGTTATTGAAAACGGAGTTTTCATACTCTCCCTTGCAGTTGGAAACGAAATGCCCATGCTGGTTAACCTTGGTATTATGCTCGATATTTTTGCCAGTGTGTTTATTCTTGGAATCTTTTTCAATAAGATTGGAGATGTTATTCAAGATCCTGATGTAAACCAGCTTAGAAACCTTAAAGATTAATTATTAGAGCAATGATAAGTATATTTCTTCCCGGAGCAATCTTAATTAGCGTACTGCTTTATTTCAACAGAAATAAAATTGTAAACTACTCTTTGGTAATTTTTTATGCCCTTTTCCTTGCTACGTTTGCAATCTACCAAGCATTTCATCAAAACAGCATTGAACTTGGCTTTTTCAAAAGCGATGCTTTAGGAGTATTGCTACTTTTAACCCTTGCAGTTGTGGCTATTTTTGCCCTATTCCACGGGTATAGGTATATTGCAACCCACGATGAATCGAGGAAATCAAGAGGGCTTTTCTTTTCAGCAATGACCATGCTAATTACAGCAACCGGCGTTGCATACTTATCAAATCATATTGCCGTAACTTGGATTTTTGTTGAGATTACAACGTTAAGCGCATCGGTACTAATATATCATCATCGGAATACACAAGCACTAGAGGGTGTTTGGAAATACGTATTTATTTGCGCAATAAGCATCACCTTTGTTTTCATTGGTATTTTATTCCTAAGCCTTTCATTAAAGCAAACTGGTGTTGAAGATTTATCGTTTGATTCACTTCGCGACAACTACGCCCAACTTAACCCATTCTGGTTACGATTAGCTTTCCTTTTCATTTTCACTGGTTTTACCGCAAAATTGGGCTTAGTTCCAATGTACACCGCTGGAATTGATGCTAAGGATAAAGCCCCTGCTCCTGCTGGTGCCCTTTTCTCTTCAGTTCTTATGAACCTTGGTTTTGTTGGTATCTATCGATTCTATGCAATTGTCGCTCGTACGGAGATATTACCTTGGGCAAACACTATAATTCTTATAGCCGCATTCCTATCGGTTTTTGTAGCAACAGTCTACATGACACGAATCAAGAATATTAAGCGAATGTTTGCCTATTCTGGGATTGAACACATGGGGCTTGTAATGTTGGGCTTAGCCGCTGGAGGAATTGGGGTTTATGCTGCAATTCTGCATATTGTACTTCACGCTTTTGTTAAACCCAGCTTATTTTTCCAATTCAATCAGGTTTATAGGGTTTACCATAGTAAAAGTATATATGATGTTGGAAACTATTTTAAATATAATAGGGCTGGTGCCATAGTATTGCTACTCGGCTTTATCTCTTCAACGGCTATGCCTCCATCTGGACTATTTGTTAGTGAATTCTTGATATTTCAATCGCTATTCGTATCGCACCATCTAATAATCCTTTTTGCGGTATTAATACTTCTAACGATGATAATTTGGGGGTTTGGTTCGAATATGTTTAAGCTCCTATTTACACCACCTATGATTATTAACGAAGCAAGAATACCAAAGATTAGCCCATGGGAATCATTATCACAATATCTTTTGCTCGCATTTGCGGTCTACTTGGCCTATAATCCACCCATGTATTTTGTAAATCTAATACAAGATGCAGTAAAATTATTACCACAATAGTTATGGACTACATAGTATCAATAAATAATAATCAGAGCCTGCCAATAAAGGATATTCCTGAGCAAGCATATCATACCTTCCTTGAAAACAACATTAATATGCTAAAGGATAATGATAATAGGCATTGTGTTAATTATTTTGGGCTCCAACAGGAAGGTAGCGTTAAATTATTCTGCTGTATTGCTGATGATTCAATACATCAAATCTACATATCATCCTGTGTGGTTAATAAAGGAACAACGCTAAACTCATTTGCAAAACACAACTTGAACTTCGAAAAGTTTGAGCGCGAAATCCACGAAAACTTCAATATCAAATATACCGACCATCCTTGGTTTAAGCCTGTTAGATATTCAGAGAATAGGGTGGATAAAGCCGAAACTATAGCCAATTATCCTTTTTATAGCTTTGATAGTGAGGAGTTACATGAGGTTGGTGTTGGACCCGTTCATGCTGGGATTATTGAACCGGGTCACTTCCGATTTATATGCAATGGCGAGCAGATAATGCATCTTGAGATTCAGCTTGGTTATCAGCACCGAGGGATTGAGCAGCTCTTCCTAAAAAAGAAAAGTTTATTAGAGCGCACAATTCTTGCAGAAAATATTGCTGGTGATACTACGGTTGGTCATACAACCGCTTTTGCAAACCTTTGGGAAAACCTTTGTGGGTATCAATCCGATTTAGCCTTACAATTCACAAGAACACTTGCCTTAGAATTGGAGCGAATGGCCATGCATACGGCTGATTTAAGCGCAATGTGTACTGATATAGCTTACCAGTTGGGTAGTTCAGTTTATGGAAGATTAAGAACACCTATTATAAATTATTTTCAGGAATGGTGTGGGAATAGAATAGCAAAGAGTCTTATAAGACCCGGAACTACTAATTTTCCATATACTCAAGATTTGGCAAATCGTTTAAATCAAGTATTTGCGGTATACGAGCCAGATTTTATTGAGATGAGTACAAAACTCTTCAAACTCCCAAGTGCTCTATCACGCTTCGAAAGAACCGGGGTTGTAACCCTAGATGAGGTAAAATCTATTGGAACAGTAGGAATGGCTGCACGCATGAGCGGTTTAAATAGAGATATCAGGTTATCGCACCCTCATGATTTGTATACAACCATCAATCATCAATCAATTATTAAACGCCATGGCGATGTTTATTCTCGTGCTCAAATCAGAAGGGATGAGATTAAGCAATCCATTGGTTATATCAGAAGTATGATTGGAGATATACCCAATTTCAAAAAGTTTGATAAACCAGAATTTAAACCGATGCCCGATGCATTCTCGATATCATTAGTTGAAGGTTGGCGGGGTGAAATTTGCCATTGTGCTATTACAAACTCAAAGGGTGAATTGATACTTTATAAGATTAAAGATCCATCATTTCATAACTGGCTTGCTTTAGCACAATCGGTTAGAAATAACGAAATCTCCGATTTTCCAATTTGCAATAAGAGTTTTAACCTCTCCTATTGTGGGCATGACCTTTAGATAATTTGAAAATTTGACAATAAGGCAATGAGACAATTTGACAATGGGGCAATAAGACAATGAGATAATTTGAAAATCTGATAATTTGAAAATAAGGCAATGGAAAATTGTAATTTTATGAACAGAACTTACGTGTTACCAGATTTTCAAATTAGATGATTATCAACAGCGTAAATTTAAACTCGGAATATGTTAGACAATCTTAAAATAATTTTCCATCAGGGTAAACAGTTCATACCTAATGTAAAAACTGTCGAAGTACCTGGAATATTTAGGGGAAGACCCGTTATCTCTACATCTAAAATTGACGATAAAGCCCTAAAATCAACTTGTCCATTAGGGGCAATTGACATCAATCCAGTAAGTATAAATCTTGGAAAATGTAATTTTTGTGGGGAATGCGCCTTTAAATTTCCTGAGAAGATAAAATTCACAAAGGATTATAAACTAGCATCAAACACGCCCGAAGGATTAATAATAAGAGAGGGTATTGATAAACCTATTCATCTGGATGAATCGCTTATTAGACATGAAATAAGGAAATTTTTCAGTGGTTCGCTAAAACTACGTCAGGTTTCAGCTGCTGGTGATAATAGCTGTGAGTTAGAGCTAAACGCAAGCGGTAATGTTCAATTTGATGTTGGTCGTTTTGGGATTGATTTTGTTGCCTCTCCCCGCCATGCTGATGGCGTGGTTATAACTGGTCCAATTAGTAAAAATATGGCTACTGCACTACAGCTTACTTACGATGCAATACCTGATCCGAAAATTATTATTTTAGTAGGAGTTGATGCTATTAGTGGTGGTATTTTTGCCGATTCATCGGCACTTGATAGAACATTTTTAAATCGATACAAACCAGATCTTTACATTCCAGGTAATCCTACTCACCCATTGACCTTTATTAATGGAGTTTTAAATCTACTTGGTAAATAACGTGAGTTCGATTTAAGAAATAAGATAATATGCTTATTTACAGAGATATATTATTATTTAGTGTACTGATGGAATAATGGATAACAAGAGGTTAGATTCTTGCTTATATCTTCCTATATTCCAGTATTCCATTGTTTCAAATGGTATATATGCCAAAAATAGTTGTTAAAAACTCATACACCTCTTGTTCTTATTGAGTTTACTGATACTCTATTGGAGGGTGTTTCAATAGATGATGAAAAAAATTTCTTTATAAACCTCTCCACCCATTTGTGAGAGAGGATTTCTAAAGAAATTTTTATGAGATAAAAACAAAATCACCAACTGATTTTGGCATTATTACCTTCAAATAAACTAAATTGATTGATATATAGGTTAATACATTGTTTCTTACATCGAACTGACGTTAAATAGATAATAGCATAAACTAATATTCACTCTTTTTCTTTATTGCAAGAGCAGTACTTGTCTGTAGGAGAGCAGAGAAAGAGCCTTTAATTTGCTTGTTACTATTGGTGTAAAAATTAAAATCTAAGATATAAAAATTTCCACTACTTTCAACTTGTATTACACCTGTCTTAATTGAGTATTTTGTAGTATCTGTGCCAGAATCAAAGTTATAATTAACACCAACTACACCATGGTTAAATGTTAATGAATCTTTTGAAGAAAATCCATCGAAAGTATATAATCCAGATGATAAAAAATCAGGATCTAATGAATACATAGTTAATCCAATAAAATTTCCTTTACCAGTTAAACTATTCGTGGAACTGTTATAGGTAATACCTGCGCTAATAACCTTTAAATCAAACTTATAAGTTATAGGATCATGGATCATTGGACCATGATATGTTAAATATCCAGTTCTTATAGAATAATCTTTTGATTCAAACGTGAACTTATTATTATCAACGGCATCCTTCTTACACCCAATAAATACTACTGAAAGAGATACTATACCCAATATCAATAGTTTAGTCCCAAGATTCTTCATTTTAAACATTTTTACGATGCAAAAGTAATAAATCATTTACATTCTTGTTTACGAAGTAAAAACCAAAACGTGATTAATAATTGACTAAATATAATAAAAAAAGGGTTAATTGTAATTTAACCCTTATCGAAATCAATATAAATGCGTTAGTTGCATCCGCAACCACATCCACAATCTTGTTTCCCTTTTTCCTCCTCAGTATCGCAACAGCCTTCGTCACATCCTGATTCGCAACCAGATTCATTGCCATGATGATGACCACCATGAATATGTCCATGCTGTAGTTCTTCGGCTGATGCATCGCGAATAGCCTCAACTTTACCATTAAAGTGAAGATCCTGACCTGCCAATGGGTGGTTAAAATCCATAACAACTACGTCATCTTTAATGTCAACGATCATACCATTCAAAGCATTTCCTTCGTTATCTCTCATCGGCAAGCTACGGCCAACCTCTAGAAGATCTTCAGGAATCTGACCATCAACATTAAAAATATCTTTGGGCAATTCAACTACAGCCATTTCGTTTACCTGACCATAGCCCTCATCGCATGGAACCATGAAACTGAATGCATCACCTATCTTTAGTCCCTTAATTTTCTCTTCAAAAAGAGGTAATAGCTGACCATGACCGAAGAGAAACTCCAAGGGGTGCTCTGCAACTGCATTGTCAACAATTTCATCATTTACCTTAAGCTCATAGCTTAATGATACAACTTTATCGTTTGTAATAATCATGTATTATGTTTTATTAATTCCAAAAAAAATTTCGGCAAAGGAACGTGTTTATTTTATGATAACAAAACAATTACTTTATTGTTTTTGTAGAACAATTACTTTTATACAAGCCTGTTTATCAAATAAATAATATTTATGTACAAAAATATTTTTTAAAACTAAAAAATATTGCCTTGGAAGCGCTTGCAAAATCAAGTATTATGCTCACCTTTGCAACGATAATTTTTTATTTACAATTTTTACATCTATTAACATGAAAGGAAAAGTAAAATGGTTTGATGCAGCTAAAGGTTTTGGCTTTATTCAAACTGAAGAAGGCAATGATGTTTTTGTTCACTACACAGGCATTGCAAAAGAAGGTTTCAAACGTCTTGATGAAGGTCAGGCTGTTTCATTTGAAATCACACAAGGCAAACGTGGCCCACAAGCTACTAATGTTAATGTGTTAGAATAAACGAGTTATTCTATACATAATGGGAAAGGCTTTGGAACTACCAAAGCCTTTTTCGCATTTATTCTTTTCTTGTTTATGTCCTTATTAAAAGTTAATATTTACCCGAAGTAGTGGATTTGTAGTATAAGGAGAGTATTTACTATTAGTTAAGTCCCACATTACCAATAAATTTAACGCAGCTTTATCACCTAAAGGAAATCGATAACCAGCTCCAGCCAAAATTATATGAACCCATCCTTTATTCCCAGGGTTGATGACATTGGGATCAATAGTTCTTTTATCCATATATAATCCCTCCCATTCGCCTTGAAATATTGGGCCTCCGTGTATTCCTATTTTAAACGCCTTATCAAGATCTGGAATTGGCAAAATTTGGGTAAATCCAGATACACCCCAAATATGAGCCTTATAGGTGTTAGATGTACCATTAATAAAATTATAACGATCCTTTCTAAATGTGTAGCGACCACCTAAACCAATAGCCCATTGAGGGAGAACCCACATGCCAACCTGAGGAAGGATATCAACTCTTGTTACAGTTCCAAAAACCATCCCAACACTACCACCAAAAAAGATTTTATCGCGAAATGTCTTTTTTTCCTTGATTTTCTCTTGAGCTAACGCTCCAAAACTTGATGTTAATAGTAATATTAAAGCACTAAAAAATATGCTTTTGCCTAATTTTTGTTTCATGAGAATAAGTTTATATTATACGATTGATTTATAGCGAGATGAAAATATTATGGTAAATGTTAAACAACGCTATAAAGATCACAAAAAATATACCTTTAGCAAAAAAAATAATTTAGATTATTTACTAACGGTTTTGGAGTTATCTTTGTTTTATATTAAAAAAATATGAATATCCGCTATATTACCTATAAGCAAAACACACTCCATTGTCATTCCGGGCGAAGTCCCGAAATCTAGTGCAAGAAATGGATTCCTGCATTCGCAGGAATGACAATTTGGATTACTTATTCTTCTTTAGGTATTATTGCGGACAATCATTTATAAAAAATATTAATTATGAACATAATAATTACCGGAGCATCGAGGGGAATTGGATATGAAACCGCAAAGCGTTTTTCTACAATAGGCGATAATAATATTGTGGCTATTGCCCGTAACGAGTCAAAACTAAAAGAACTAAAAAATGAATGTGCTTGTGAGAATACTAATACCCAGCTATTCCCTATCGTTTTTGATCTTGAAGATTCAAATTCTTATAAAGATGGTTTGGTTGTTGAAATTAAGAAATGTTTCAGCACTATTGATATTGTTATAAATAATGCTGGATTACTTATTAATAAACCTTTTGATAAACTAACGGATAACGATATTGATAGGATGATTCAGCTTAATCTTACATCTCCTGTTAAACTTATTAAATCCTTACTCCCATTAATGAATCGTCCTGGGCATATTGTCAACATTAGCAGTATGGGAGGATTTCAGGGAAGTCAAAAGTTTCCGGGATTAGCAGTTTATTCTGCTGCAAAGGCAGGTTTAGCATCATTGACAGAGTGTTTAGCCGAAGAGTATAAAAATACGGGGTTAGTTTTCAATTGCTTAGCTATTGGCTCAACGGATACCGAAATGCTAAGAGAAGCATTTCCTGGCTACCAAGCAACTTTTAAAACCTCAGAAATGGCTGATTTTATTGTTGATTTTGCAATCAATAAATCTAAATTCTTTAATGGGAAAATAATTCCTGTATCAATATCAACCCCATAAAAAAACCGCCCTAAAGCGGTTTTTTTGTTCTATCAGCTATATAATTTTGGAGGAACTTCTCCACTTAAAACCATTAGTCCGTTCATTGCTAACGCTTGCATTTCATCCTCACCCGGATACACTACTACAGGGGCAATAAACCCTACCATATCCTTAATATAATCAACTAAATCAGGGTTATATGCAATGCCACCAGTAAGCAAAATTGCATCAACTTTCCCTTTTAAAACAGTTGAAAATGCCCCTATCGACTTTCCAATATTGTATGCCATAGCATTCTGTATAAGCTTTGCTTTGGGGTCGCCAGCTTTAGCCTTCATCTCCACTTCATAGGCATCATTAGTACCAGCATGTGCAATCAATCCTCCTTGACCAGTAATCAATTTCTTAACCTGTTCGTACGTAAACTCCCCACTAAAACAAAGTTTAGCAAGTTGTCCAGCAGGAAGTGTTCCAGAACGTTCTGGAGAAAAAGGTCCTTCACCATCAAGTCCGTTATTAACATCGATTACCCTGCCTAATTTATGCGCTCCAACAGTAATACCACCCCCAAGATGAGCAACAATCAGATTTAACTCCTCATATTTTTTATCCAATGATTTTGCATGAATTCTTGAAATTGCTTTTTGGTTTAACGCATGGAAAATTGATACTCTTTTAAAAAGAGGATGTCCTGCTATTCGAGCAACATCTTCCATTTCATCTACAACCACAGGATCTGCAATAAAGGCTCGAGCATTTGGTATTGTTTTAGCAATATTATCGGCAATTAATGCACCTAGGTTACATGCATGTTCGCCCATAATACAGTTTTTTATATCCTCTCTCATCTGATCATTCACCTCATAAACACCGGATTCTATAGGTTTAACTAATCCTCCCCTACCAACAACTGCCGAAATTTCATCAATTTTTATATCCGCATCTTTGAGTTCTTTGAGGATAATTTCCTTTCTAAATTCAAATTGATCGGCAATTTTTGGAAATACTTTAAGTTCTTCTGAGGAATGTCTTATATTCTTCAGAAAAACTGATTTGTTATTCCTATAAACTGCAATTTTAGTCGATGTTGACCCTGGATTTATTGCAAGAATCCTGAATTCTTCCATTATAGATATTAAGAATTTTAGTTATTAGACTACTTTGCAGCATTAGCCGCTAATGCAATAGAGTACATTTTTGATTGTGCGCTATCACCTCTTGATGTAAGAACGCAAGGTACTTTAGCACCCATAACCATTGCACCAACCATCCCACCTGCTAACTTTGTACAAGCTTTAAAGAATGTATTTCCTGATTCGATATTGTGGAACACCAAACAATCAGCATCACCAGCAACACCGCCAGTTATCTTTTTAATTTCTGCAGATTCTTTATCAATAGCAACATCAAGTGATAGTGGGCCATCAATCATTGCGCCTTTAATTTGACCACGATCAGCCATTTTTGAAATGATTGCGGCATCAACACATGCTGGCATTCCTGCTGTCATCTGTTCTGTTGCAGCTACCAGAGCAACCTTAGGATTCTCAATGCCCAAAGAGTGTGCAATTTTTATTAAATACTCAGTGAGGGCAATTTTTTGTGATAAGTCAGGAGCAGGAAGAATTGCAGCATCTCCGAATACAAGTAATTTATGGTAAGTAGGTATTTCTAGAACTGTAACATGTGTTAAAATTGCTTTTGGAGGCATTAGTCCAGTTTCCTTGTTAAGTATTGCACGCATGTATTTATCTGAACTAACCAATCCCTTCATTAAAACCTCTCCTTCGCCCTTGTTAATAAGCTCAACAGCTTTAGTTGCTGCTTTCATCTCATCTGCTTCTTGAACTATTCTAAATTTTGATGAATCTATTTTAAGATCTGAGCATATTTTTTTAATGGTAGCCTCATCCCCTACTAAAGTACCTTCAACTATACCCATATCAATTGCCTTACCTATGGCTTCAATTGTATGAGAATCGTTAGCATAAGCAGCTACAATACGTCTTCTTGGTTTACTTTTTAGAACATCAAATAGTTGATCCAGTTTATTAATCTTCATACTCTTGTGTGTTTTATTGTTATTTACTTTATTTATTTTAGTTGTTATTTAAGTGACTAGTGTTTGGAGTTTCCTATACTCTAAAATACGCTCTAATTTAACTCGCTCTAAGTACTTATTAACGAACCATTTATTTCTTAAGTTTTGAAACAATACTCGCTGTGTCAGTAGCAATTACAAGCTCCTCATTGGTTGTAATTGACATAACTTTTACCCTAGAGTTTGGCTTAGTCAAAAGTTTATCTTTACCACGTACTCCTTTATTTGCTGCTGCATCAAAATCAACTCCCATAAAGTCAATAGCTTCAGAAACGTGGGCTCGGATATTATCATCATTTTCCCCAATTCCTCCAGTGAAAATTATTAAATCAACCCCATCCATAACGGCTGCATAAGCACCAACATACTTCTTAACACGATAGTAGTACATATCAATTGCAAGTTGAGCTCTCTCGTTACCTTCAGCAGATGCATTTTCAAGATCTCTCATATCTGACGATAAACCTGAAATACCCTGAACTCCACTCTTTTTGTTAATAACATCATTAACCTGCTTTATGCTAAGGTTTTCTTTTTCGGCTAGGAAAAGAAGAACGCCAGGATCAACATCACCACTTCTAGTACCCATTATTAAACCCTCAACTGGCGTAAACCCCATTGAGGTATCAACGGATTTACCATTTTTAATGGCAGCAATAGATGCACCATTTCCAAGATGGCAGGTAATAATTTTACAACTGTTAAAATCCATTCCAAGGATTCTACAAGCTTTTTGTGCTACAAACTTATGGCTTGTTCCATGAAAACCATATCGACGAATTTTGTATTTCTCATAGTATTCATAAGGAAGTGCATATAGATATGAGAAATTTGGCATTGTTTGGTGAAATGATGTATCGAACACGGCAACCTGCGGTACGCCAGGCAATAATTTCTCCATTGAAAGAATTCCCTTGAGGTTTGCTGGGTTATGTAGCGGAGCTAATTCTATACATTTTTCAATTTCTGATTTTACTCTGTCATTAATTAAACTACTTTCAGTAAAAAACTCACCACCATGAGCAACTCTATGACCAACCGCTACAATATCATTTATACTTGATATTACACCATGCTCCTTGTCAACCAGTGTATCTAAAATTAGGTTTATCCCTACATTATGATCAGGGATTGGCTCAAATACTTCGTATTTTTCCTTTCCTTCGGGTTTATGAGTAAGAATACCGTCTGCAAGTCCAACTCGCTCAACAATACCCTTTGCCAATAGTTTACTGTCATTACTCATATCGATAACCTGGTATTTTATCGATGAGCTTCCACAATTTAGAACAAGAACTATCATTTGTTAATATTTTAACTGATTATCAATTAGTTATATCTGAAAATTATTTTTGATAAAATTAGATAAAAAAACTTCATTATTTAATGGAAAACTTTAAAAAATAACATGTTTTACAATATTTTCTTTCAATCTAAAAGTTATTTTCAAAAAAAATGAATGATTAGTAGGTAAAATAGTATTTGGTAAATTTGAAGCAAGTGCGTAAAATATTTTAAAAATGTAAGTCTAACTAACTTTTCTCTTGGAATTTATTGCCTCTGAATACAAATCTACTGTTTTGTATGCTACATTTTTAAGGCTAAAATCAGTATTTACTAAGTTTTGTATTACATTAGCGTCCCTACGGTATTTTTCCAAGTTATTAAAAAAATCACTTAAAACAGTATAAATTTCATCAATATTTGGAGGTTCATTACCAATTGCAACAAAATTATTCTCTTTATAATCGGCATAATTTGCAGTAGTGATTATTGAACCTAATCTTTTTTGGTTAACAGAAAGAACAGGAACACCATAAGCTAATGCCTGCAAGGAAACTCTTCCAACTCCTAAAATAAGGCTTGAATTCAAAAAGAAATCTTTAACGTCTGGATGATAACCTAATATTTTGAATACTTCTTTACCTAGCTTACTATTCATTATTGAAGTTTCCTTCGTAATTAAATTAAGACAATTACCTTCCCCAATAAGATTAAAAGTTATACTGGGGAATTCTTTTATTAGTTCAGGAATTATCTTCTGAATAATCATTAAGATTACTTTTGAATGATTTCTATCTATCCTGCTAACATAGGTAATTGAATAAGGTTTCTCTCTGCGAGAAATGAATTTAACCTCCACCCCATTGGGAATTACAACTGATTTCTCTTTAATTTTAACGTAACATGCTGATACATTGAGAACATGATTACTCACAAATATAACCCTATCAGGTGTCTTTTGAGTAAATTCTGATTTTAAATCCAGCCTTGTTCTACCATGAACGGTTGCCACAACAGGAATGTCAATAAACTTGCGAATAATACAAGATGTTAAAATTGATAACCTTTGATGTGCATGGATTACATCAATATTGTACTTTTTAACAATTCGATATAATTGTAGAACATTATAAGGCAGTAGAATATCCCTAAATTGATAAGTAATAAGTTTTACTTGTGGGTTTAATCAAGTGGTTTGCCTCCCTTTAGCCGTTACCAAAAATACTTCGTGTTTTAGCTCACATAGAGTGTTTGCCAGATCACACACATGATTTTCCGCACCACCAAAATCAAAACGTTTTAAAACAAGAAGTATTCTCATAAATAATAGCAGATTGTAAAACTATTATTTTTCATTTAGAAATAAAAAAACTATTCTATTTATTATGATTAAGTACTTTGAATCTTACATATAATGGCGTTTTTATATGACACAGATATTACCCACTATCTTTCAAAAGTTAAAAATCTATACCTTTAGCCCCTTAAATGAACATTGAAATGAAAATAGATCACTTGCATCATAGTCTTAATGAGCTAAAGCATCACCTTGATGGAGATTTATCATGGGACAATTCCACCCTTTTGCAATATGCTACAGATGCATCAGCCTATCGCGAAATTCCAGATGCTGTTGCTTTACCAAAAACCAAGGATGATTTAGTTAAATTAGTTGCTTTTGCTAAAAAGCATAAAATACCATTAATTCCACGTGCCGCAGGAACTTCTTTGGCAGGGCAGGTTGTCGGTAAAGGAATTATTGTTGATATCTCAAGATACTGGGGAGAAATTATTGAGGTAAACGCTCATGAACATTGGGTTAGAGTTGAACCCGGTGTTATACTCGATGAACTTAATCAATTTCTTAAGCAATATGGTTTGTTTTTTGGGCCTGAAACATCTACATCTAATCGTTGCATGATTGCTGGAATGGTGGGTAATAATAGCTGTGGCTCACATTCTATACTTTATGGAAGTACACGAGATCACACTATTTCTGTAAAAATGATTCTTGATGATGGTTTAGAATACGAGTTTTCTCCATTGTCGAAAGAAGAGTTCAACAAGAAACTTAAAATTGAGAGTAAGGAAGGTGAAATATATCGCTTTATCCATTCAATGCTATCGGATAGTAGCATTAGCAACGAAATTATTGAGCAATACCCTGAACCAGCTGTTAAACGCCGAAATAGCGGCTATGCCCTCGATAAACTTGTTGATAATTGCGTATTTGCCAATAACGATAACCTCTTTAATTTTTCTAATCTAATAGCAGGAAGTGAGGGAACACTGGGCTTAATTACTGAAATTAAGCTTAATTTGGTTCCTCTGCCACCCAAAGAAAAGGCGGTAATCGCAGTTCATCTCGAAGAGCGAAATCATGCCTTTAAAGCAAATCTTATTGCTCTAAAATACAAACCGGGAGCAGTAGAGATGATGGATAATATCATTCTTGGTTGTACCAAAGGAAATATTGAGCAGCAGAAAAACAGATATTTTGTTCAGGGTGATCCTGGAGCCATTCTAATTGTTGAGTTTGCCAGAGAGACAAGGATTGAAATTGAACAGATTGCTGCTCAAATGGAGGCAGATCTGCGAGCCGCTGGGTATGGCTACCATTTCCCGTCTATTTGGGGTGATGATATCAATAAAGTATGGGCTTTACGTAAAGCAGGACTTGGCGTTCTATCGAATATCGAGGGCGATGCTAAACCAGTATCACTTGTAGAGGATACAGCGGTTAATGTTGAAAAACTTCCAGATTATATGGAAGAGTTTGCTGCAATAATGGCAAGCCATAATCTCGATTGTGTTTACCATGCTCACATCGGAAGCGGAGAACTTCATCTTAGGCCGGTTTTAAATCTGAAAGATCCTAAGGATGTGGAACTGTTTAGAGTAATAGCCTACGAAGTGGCTCATCTAGTTAAAAAGTATCGAGGTTCGTTAAGCGGTGAACATGGCGATGGCAGATTAAGGGGTGAACTTATCCCAATTATGGTAGGCGAAAAGGTGTATAAGTTAATGCAAGACGTTAAGCGTGTTTTTGATTCCGATAATATTTTTAATCCCGAGAAAATTGTAAACACCCCTCAATTAAACACTTTCCTACGATATATACCCGGTCGAAAAGAAAAGGAGATATCAACTATATTCGATTTTTCAAATACAAAGGGAATATTGCGTGCTGCTGAAAAATGCAATGGTTCAGGTGATTGCCGTAAATTCATTCTTGCTGGAGGCACGATGTGTCCAAGCTATATGGCTACAAAGCATGAAGGAAACTCGACACGGGCAAGAGCCAATATTCTACGTGAGTTTTTAACCCAAAGCGATAAAAAAAATCCATTCGATCACAAGGAGATATACCAAGTACTCGATCTATGCTTATCCTGTAAGGCATGTAAAAATGAATGCCCATCGAGTGTTGACATTGCTAAACTTAAAGCGGAATTCTTACAGCATTGGTACGATGCTAATGGTATCCCGCTTAGAAGTAGAATGGTAGCATATATCACAAGAATAAACTCTTTGGGTAGCATTGCTCCTCGAATTACGAACTTTTTCCTTTCAAATAGGGTGATATCACCAATCATCATGAAAGGTTTAGGGTTTGAGCCCAAACGGAAGATGCCTACTCTTAACAAAATCACTTTCAAAAATTGGTTTAAAAGGCGTAAAACCAAACCGAATAAGAATGGCAAAAGTGTTTTTCTTCTCCCCGATGAGTTTACAAACTACAATGATTCACACATTGGTATTAAAGCCGTTGAACTGCTCGAAATTCTTGGTTACGAAGTAATTATTCCAGATGTTTTTGAAAGTGGAAGAACCTATATTTCAAAAGGGCTTATAAGAACAGCGAAAAAGATTGCCAATAAGAATATTGAATTGCTTAGCAAATTGGTTTCCAACGACTCTCCTATTATTGGAATTGAACCATCAGCAATTCTGAGTTTTAGGGACGAATATTTGGATTTATCCGATTCTGATAATTTGTGCAGCGCATCCTACCTATCCAGAAATTCATTTCTATTCGATGAGTTTTTTATGTTGGAGGTTGAAAAAGGTAATATCCGTAAGGAGCAGTTTAATTCACAAGCAAAAATGATGAAACTGCACGGTCATTGCCAGCAAAAAGCAGTGGCATCAACCAAAGCAACCAAAGCAATGCTTTCGTTCCCCGATGGGTATTCTGTATCTGAAATTCCAAGCGGATGTTGCGGCATGGCAGGATCATTTGGTTATGAAAAGGAGCACTATGAGCTATCGATGCAGGTTGGCGAGCTTGTGCTTTTCCCCGAGATTCGTAAAACACCAGAGGATGTTACAATAGTTGCTCTTGGAACAAGCTGTAGGCACCAAATAAAGGATGGTACAGGCCGAAAAGCATTACACCCAATTGAGGTGATGTGGGAGGCTGTTGTAAAAGGGTAGAGACATTTACCTCCTTTAATTCCCCCTTAAAAAAGGGGGAAACCCTATACACAGTGACCCCTTTGAAACACGTATCAAGTTAAATATTTCCTAGGCAGTTCATTATTGTTTTCTAGCCTTTTTCTCCATTGGTAGAATGCAACTATAAACAAATCTATTGATTGGTACATCAATACCATACTTTTGTGCAAGTTTAACCACAGTTCCATTCTGGTATTCAATCTCGGATGGTTTTCCTGCCCAAACATCTCTTGTTAACGAGGATGTATTATTGTAAGGAACTTTATCAATTGCTTCTACGGTTCTATCTACGAAATCGGGATCAATCTTAATTCCAACTTTTTGCGATAGCAAATAAATCTCACGAAACAGATCAATCATTAGTTGTCTTGTCTCCTTGAGTTCCCTTAATTCACCATAAGTTGTTTTTGTAATGGCTAACAATCCACTAACACAAATAGCAATGAATTTTTCCCATAAATCAGCATCTATATCCTTAGATATTATTGATCTTATCCCAGCCCCACTGAATACATCATTTATCATTTGAATTCTTTCTGTTACAGAATTATCCAACTCCCCGAATATAATTACAGGTTCGAGTCCAAGATGATTGATCACCCCAGGAGATTCAATTTTACTGATTATGCGACATAGCCCGCCAACAACATTTTTGCGATTGATAAACTCCACCAGTTCTTTAGTGGCAAGAATGCCATTCTGGAGTGGTAGAATAGTGGTATTTGAATTTATAACATCTTTTAATTCTCTAGCAATCTCTTTAATTTGCCATGCTTTTACTGATGTTATAATCAGATCAGCAGCTCCAATAGATTTTATACTATCCGTAGCTTTAACCGATTCCACTTTAAAATCACCATGAATGCTTTTAACTACCAGCCCATTCTGCTGAATTGCCTTTAGATGCTCACCCCTAGCAACAAAGGTTACATCGTAACCAACATGGGCAAGCTTACCGCCAAAGTATCCACCAACCCCTCCTGCTCCTATTATGGCTATTTTCATTTTTATGATGATTAAGGGATTTAAGAAGGCATTCGTGAATTTATTTTAAGATTTCTTCCAGCTTATGAAGGGTAATTATTCTGGCCTTTCCAATCCGCTTTAGAACAAGCAAGTCTTTGTCGCCAGTTGCAAGATAGTCTGCTTTTGAGTCAATAGTTAAATTAAGTAAGAAGTTATCTTTGGGATCTCGACACTCAGTTACTTCACTTCTAATTTTTTTCTTGGCATATCGCTCTGATTTAACGATTTCTATCTCCTTTGTAATGACGTCCAAAGAAGGAACTTCCTCAGATTTCAACCGAAGTTTCTTTAGAAGGTTTTTTAACTCTAAACTTGGTTTTTCGGTCTTAGATATAGTGATTAAATCTAAATCAGCTAGCTGCTTCAAAATGGTCTTGACTTTCGGGTTAAGTATTTCAATTCTTAATGCTTCCATGTTCTTTTAATTTCGTCAAATATACAAATAAGAGAAACTCAGTCAAAGCTTTGTCAATCAATGAAAATCAACATTTCTGTAGTAAGAAATGTTGGGGAGTTAAGAACCGAACATCTATCCGCCGTTAGAAACTTAGATAAATATAATAAAAATGTCGCATCTGCAATGTCTAGTTCCAATATTTATTACTACGTGTGTGTGGCGTAATTCTTAATTTGGCTTTTGATAAAAATCGTTAATATTGTTAGTATATAAACAATCATCTATTTTGTTTTTCCGCTGAAAGACAGAAGGATTATCTGCATTAAGAGGAACCAGCATTAACTTGGACTTTTCATTAATTTTCACTTTGTCTTTATTAGCAATATACCGATTATCAAAGGTTATGTCATAATAAAATAGATATTTGCTTATCCAAGCAATATACCGTTCCTTTTCTGCTTTTGAGATATCTCCTTTGCTATTAATTATCTTTATGTTAACACTGTTTCCTTTAATTGCTTTTTGAAATTCAACGGCATTTAATGGGATATTATTTAATATGGGAATCGCATTGAACTGTCCGTCAATAAATATCCATTTTTCGAATTCCTTTGAGTAAGTTTCTGCAACAACATGTCCTGCTCCATATTTTACTTTTTCTACATCTGCTGTTTTTAATGCCAAAACTCTTGATGGAATACCGATACTATTTAAAGCTGCTGCTGACACAATCCCATATTCAACACATCTAAAATTATTCCCCTTTTTAGCTTCTTTCAAAATTGTCAAAGGGTCAGATTTTGAAGGTGTATTACTTCCACTATGAGCCCATTGTTTATTTGTCCAATCAAGTATTGCTTTTATCTTTTCAAATTCGTTATCCGTCCTTTCTGTTAATGAATCTAGCTTATAAACTTGACGAAGCTCCCTCAGATATGCATTATTTATTGTGTCTGAATAATACAATTGATAAATGGGATTTAAATCGGTTTCTGAAAAAGTGATGCTCTTCAACCTGGTAGAAGGACTAATATTAATCAACTGATAAAACGGTTGACAACTGAATACTGTTAGCAAAATGCTAATAGAAAAAAATAAAAATCGTTTGTTCATTTCTTCAATATTTTGTGAATTTCGTTTCTTTATTATGCCACACAACGTTTGCTAGTTGGTTGTGTTTGGGAGTTCGGCGGAGTCAATAAATACGCTGTTGTATGCAGTAGATATTGAATCTAATTGTTGTAATGTTCAGGATAATTCTTACATCTTTTTAGAATATGGATTGAAATCATAGCAGAAATCATAAAAAATGAAATCCCAATCAAATGAGAAAATAACTTATTACTTGATTCTCCAAGTGCATTAAAATCATTCATGGACCCAAGTAAATAAGCAAAATAGTTGTTCCCAATATCGAAAAGCGGACTCAATATCATTATTACTAAAATTAAACCTATCATAAAAGGCTTTTTTATCTCAACTTTAATTATCAATAAATATCCAAGTGCAAGAAGAATAATATCTCTAACATATGGAAGAAGAATAATTATAAAATCTTTGGAATCACTTTTGTAATCATATCTGATATATCCTGAACCAAGATCACCAGCCCAAAATTTAGGAATCAACTTGGTTTCATATATAGTTTTATCAAAAATCCAAGCACCTAGCATATGCATCAACTCATGAAACAGCATGTATGATAAATACCAAATCAAATAAATAATCATTATGCTTGGCAAATATTTTTTATAAGTCCAAATACTCCGTTGATAAAATAAAATTAAGGGAAACATTATGAGCAAGGCTATTTCCAATACGCTAATAATCATAAATCTAATGTTAAGTTAAAAAAGAATATTTGCTATATTATAAATCAAGTTTTAAATTTTGAATCATTATTGTATGCAAAATGCCTGGTCTATTGCATACAACGTTTCCGTGGCAAGAGCTGTTGGGGAGTTAAGAACCGAACATCTATCCTACGGTAAACTTTTACTAAAGTACTAAAAACTTGCTTATCTGCACATCTGCCCCAATAGATTTTGCCACGTGTTACTAGGCGTTTTTTATTTTTTATTCAATAAATAATCCTTGTTCAGTTATTTGTCCTAAGTAACCTTTTTTAAGTGCGTTTGGATGTGCTTTTGAAAAGGATTCAGAACTGTTCGCTTTATATGCTTCTTCGGTTGAATAAAGCATAGCTGATACAAAACCCTCTTTCTTGATAATTTTTCTTAATGTGCTTTCTCTTTCCTTTTTAGGGATTTCTTTAGAATAACTAAGAACTAATATTTCTCCAAACGTACCCGCTCCAGACATTAATTCTACTTGAAACAGTATTTGGTATTGAGGAAGGTTTTCATCTAATGAAGATTCAGATTTGGTTTCTGTGAGAGAACTTTCTTTTTTAAATACTTTCTCCCTTGAACCATTTTCTAAATACTTATCAATTCCTACGACCTCATTACCGCTTATGTAAAATAAATATCTACCATTATCTGTTCTTACTTCTAGTCGTTTACCATTTGCCCAATTGGGCATATCGCTTGTTCCATTTAAATTTCCATATTCTGGATTTTGTTTTACATAATTCTTAACAACGCTTACAGTTGGATTCTCATTATTATTACAAGCAAATAAGGCTAAAATGAGAAATAAACCTGCTAGAATGTTTGAAATAACTTGATTCCTGAGTTTTCTGGTTTTCATAATATTTCGGTTTTAAATAGTTTTCATCTTTATCAAGAGAGTTCTCCAAGTTCGTCATAAAATGACTGGTAACTTAATATATGTCTAATCTTGTAAGACCTATACTTTAAAATTTAAGGGATAGGTCTGATTCCTGACATCCTCCATACAAATATACTTTTTGTTCATCAAGCATCATAAAATTATTATACCCTTTGTGGCTTTATGCAATAAAAAAACCGCCAACCTAAAGGCGGCGGTTTTAATAGTTTATAGTTGGCTAATAGTCCTCTATGGAACAAGTTTGTAGCAAACCAACTGCTGTATATAACGAAGGTATAGCTTTCCATTGGCAACCACTGGTACTGTCCAAGCAAGGTTTTTTACATCCCCAATGGCAGATTTAATCTCGCCTATCTTTTTAAAGCCTGATGTATCGGGTTTTATAAGGAAAATATTCCCTTTTAAGTCCTGACAAATAAGATACCCATCGGCAAAGGTTGTTGTCCCCTGCCCTATTTGATCTGTGCTCCACATCTCTTTGCCTGTTAAAAACTCAATGCACTTAAACTGACCAACATTTCGGGTGCTTTCGCCTGAATATCCATATATATATCCATCAATAAGAATTGGATCGGAGTGTTGTGCTGCCAACACCTGGCTTTTCCAAAGAACGGAATATCCATCCTTGGTAACCTTTATAGCCTCGCAGCCCATACCATAACCAGAGGTATGGTAAACAATATCACTACAAACTATCGGTGTTGTTGCATTAACACCATACTCGGTTGGCCAAGGAACAGTCCATCGAACTTTACCATCCGCAGGGTTAAGACACGATAACCCTTTTGCGTGGTAAATAAGAAGTTCAACCTCGTTCTCAATGTTCATGGTTATTGCAGCGGAGTATCCAACCTCGCCTTCCATTGATTTCCAAAGAACATTGCCAGTTAATTTATCATAGGCTATCACTAAGGCTTTTCCTCCGCCTTGTACTATAACCATATTCTCGGATACAAGCGGACTTGTTGAAAGACCCCATGATGGTTCTATACCGCCCTCATCCTTTACATTTTTTCTCCAAAGGAGTTTTCCATCCTCAAGCTGCCAGCAAACCAAATCGCCACTACGTCCAAATGTGTATACCTTATCCTCATCAATAAATGGGGTTGCACGTGAGCCAGGGCCATGAGCCGTTTCGGCTTTAGCCTCGTAGGAGCCTTTCCAAATCAATTGTCCATTATCAGCATTTAAGCAGAAAACTAAATCGTTCTTAGCATCCCTGCCAGGAACAATCAACCTATTACCCTGAACTACAACGGACGACCATGAAGCGGTTGCTTTATCCTGACACAAGTAATTGACTGCCCAAAGTTTTTCAAGCCCATTGGACCAATCGGTTTTAATGCCAGTTGTTGCATTTTTTCCTTCAAAATTAGTTCCCCTCCAATTTGTCCAATCCGCAACTCCTACAGTGATTGGGGGTATAGAGGCTGTATTTGTTGGTATATTTTCTTGTTTACCGGTTAATGGTTCACTTCCCATCACCATTTTATAAATTTGATACCCATAAAAACCCACGAATACCAATACAATTGCAACAACAATAAGTATAACCTTAATGTACTTTTTCATTTGATTAATTGACTTGAGAGGTGAGTAAATCCGATGATTATTTTTGAATTCCTAATAATATTTGAATGGAAGAAAATATATCTGTAAAACATCCCTCCATTATTCTTTTATTTTACTAACGCTTTTTTCATAGTTTCCCCAATCATAGCTGGCGATTCAACAACATGGATTCCACATTCACGCATAATTTTCATTTTTGCAGCAGCGGTATCCTCTGCCCCACCAATGATTGCTCCAGCATGACCCATTCTCCTACCCTTTGGAGCTGTTTGGCCTGCAATAAAGCCAACTACAGGTTTAGTTCCATGTTCCTTAACCCATTGTGCAGCTTCGGTTTCCATGCTACCGCCAATCTCACCAATCATAACAATTCCCTCAGTTTCGGAATCATCCATTAAAAGTTTAAGCGCTTCAAGGGTTGTTGTACCAATTATTGGATCACCACCAATCCCAATACAGGTTGATTGACCTAGTCCTTGCTTTGTAAGCTGGTCAACGGCCTCGTAGGTTAAAGTACCCGAACGCGATATCACCCCAATACTGCCTTTTTTATGGATAAATCCGGGCATAATTCCAACCTTAGCCTCGCCGGGGCTAATTACTCCTGGGCAGTTGGGTCCAATAAGCCTAACATCAGGTAATTCGGAAAGTATATGCTTTACTTTTACCATATCTGCAATGGGTATTCCCTCGGTGATACAAATAATCACCTTAATACCTCCAGTTGCCGCTTCAATTATTGTATCGGCTGCATAGGCTGGTGGTACAAAAATCACCGACACATTAGCACCTACATTTTTAACAGCCTCTTCAACCGTATTAAAAACGGGAAGACCTAAATGGAGTTGACCGCCTTTCCCAGGGGTAATTCCACCCACAACATTTGTTCCGTACTCTATCATCTGGGTTGCATGGAATGTCCCTTCGCTACCTGTAAACCCCTGAACGATAACCTTTGAATCCTTATTTACTAGTACGCTCATCGATTTAGCTATTTAGAATAATTTATGTATCAAATTTTTTTCGAATATAATCAATTTGTTGTTTTAAAACACTCGTATTAAATAACACTTAAAAATTTCTTTGTAAATTGCTTTCGAAAAATATAAGAAAGAAATCACTTTATCTATCACATTATGAGTAAAATCAATGTAAAACTTGAAAATCTTGGGTCAATTTTTCCATCAAACTGGAATGAAGAACAAAAAGCAAAAGGAAAAACAATCTTTTTAAAACGCCTTTCCGAAAAAGCTCATAAATTCTATGGTGGAAAAACCCAAGTAGCACCAAAAGTCCCTGTACCAGGATTCAATTGGTTTAATGTATGGTACACTCCTGGAGTATCAAAGGTTTCAACAAATATTAGAGAGAATAATGATGCTTCATTTGAACTTTCTAATAGAGGCAATCTAGTTGCCGTTGTTAGCGATTCAACGCGTGTTCTTGGCGATGGGGATTGTTCTCCTTCAGGAGGATTAGGCGTTATGGAAGGAAAAGCATTCCTGATGAAATACCTTGGTGGTGTTGATGCCGTTGCACTTTGTGTCGATAGTCGAGATAATGGTTGTCACAACAGTCCTCAAAAAATTATCGATTTTGTAAAGATGTGTCAGTACAGTTTTGGAGCTATTAATCTTGAAGATATCTCTCAACCCAACTGCTATAAAGTATTAGATGTTCTTAGAGAAGAATGCACTATCCCTGTTTGGCACGATGATGCTCAGGGTACAGCATGCGTTACCCTTGCAGGGTTAATCAATGCCCTAAAACTTGTTGATAAAAAAATTGGCGATACTCGAATTGTACTTTTTGGTGCGGGTGCTGCAAATACAACTATAGCAAGGCTTATCATTGCCGATGGTGGCGATCCAAAGAAAATAATCCTTTTCGATACAAAAGGTGCTCTACATAAAAAGAGAGCAGATATTAAGGCAGATGAAAGGTTTTATAGGAAATGGGAGCTCTGCGAAAGCACAAATCCAAATTGCATCTCGACTTTTGAGGAGGCCATTAAAAATGCTGATGTTCTAATCTCAGCATCAACTCCAGGTCCCGATACTATTAAAAAAGAGTGGGTGAAAGCAATGAATCAGAAAGCAATAGTTTTTGCCTGTGCAAATCCAGTACCCGAGATTTACCCTTACGCTGCAAAGGAAGCAGGTGCCTATATCGTTGCAACAGGAAGAGGTGATTTCCCAAATCAGGTCAATAACTCCATAGGGTTTCCTGGAATCTTAAAGGGTGCATTAATTGTAAGAGCATCAAAAATAACCGATAAAATGGCTATTACAGCAGCCCATTCATTGGCTAACTATGCCGAAAAGCGTGGAATTAACCCAGAAAACATTGTTCCCAAAATGGATGAACCTGATGTGTTTGCTGTTGAAGCTGCAGATGTTGCCATGCAGGCTATTAAAGATGGTGTTGCACGTAAAACTTTAACATGGGATGAGGTTTATCAAATTGCTAAAAGGGATATTGATTACTCAAGATCTATGGCAGCCCTCTTAAGCAAAGAAGGTTTTGTTGCAGATCCCCCTGCTGAGATGCTTGATGAAGCGTTAGATTATACCGTTAAGCTGATTGAAGGAAAGTGAAAAGTTTAAAATGATATGTGAAAAACGGGACCCGGGCAACCGGGTTTTGTTTTGCTAACAATCTCCACCGATACTCCATTCCCACTTTTTTACTAGCTTTGCACAAACACTTTTAGGATGATTTTAGACGATACTACAATTGTAGCAATAGCAACCGCCCCCGGTACAGGAGCCATTGCCATAATTCGGCTCAGCGGAAAAGATGCTATCGCAATTTGCGATAATTTGTTTAAACCATCCTCAAAAAACAAAAAGCTAACGGCACAAAAGCCCAACACAATTCATCATGGCACCATTTACGATGGCAATAGGCCTGTTGATGAAGTTCTGGTTAGCCTTTTCAAAGCCCCCCGCTCCTACACCAGCGAGGATGTTGTAGAAATATCATGCCATGGTTCACAAATCATCCAGCAGCAAATACTTGAGCTATTAGTAAGGAATGGTGCAAGACTTGCCCAACCTGGGGAATTCACTCTACGAGCATTCCTTAACGGCAAAATGGATCTATCCCAAGCCGAAGCGGTAGCCGATTTAATATCATCATCCAGCGAAGCAGCCCGCAGGGTAGCACTTCAGCAGATGCGAGGGGGGTTTTCCGATCAATTAAAAAACCTACGCGATCAGCTACTCCATTTCATAGCACTTATTGAACTTGAGCTCGATTTTAGCGAGGAAGATGTTGAATTTGCTGATAGAACTCAGCTTAAAAACCTTATAACCGAGATTTTGTCAGTTATTGAAAAGATGATTGCCTCATTCCAACTCGGTAACGTAATTAAAATGGGAATCCCCGTAACAATTGCGGGTAAGCCAAACGTTGGAAAATCAACGCTACTTAACCGACTGCTTAACGAGGAACGTGCAATAGTATCGGAAGTTGCTGGTACAACAAGGGATACTATTGAAGATACCATAAACCTTGGTGGAATATCGTTTAGATTTATTGATACTGCTGGGCTGCGACATACCAAGGATATCGTTGAATCCATTGGCGTTGAGCGTGCTTATGCAAAAATATCACAGGCAAAAGTTATCCTTTTACTAGTTGATGCACAAATCACAGTAGATGAGGTAATCCATTCCGTTGAAGAGGTTAAAACAAAGCTCACCGATGACCAAAGGTTGATAATCCTGCTAAATAAAGAGGATAAAGCGGATAAAGACCGGCTCAATAGCATCCTTTCAATGCTTAAAAAGGACTACCCCTCCATATACGCGCTAACCATATCGGCTAAAAGCGGGCATAATATCGAGCAGCTAACCAATACCCTAATAAACATTGGCCTCCACGGGCAAACCGATAGCGATGAGGTAATTGTTACCAACGTCCGTCACTACGAATCACTACTGAAAACAAAGGAAAATCTCGATCAGGCAATTACTGGCCTAAGCACCAACCTCCCCAGCGATCTACTTGCAATCGATATCAGGCAAGCCATTTACTACCTTGGTGAAATAACTGGCGAAATTACTACTGATGATATTCTTGGGCATATATTCTCGAAGTTTTGTATCGGAAAGTAACTTATCGACTAATTTTTATAACTTTATAGGATATAATACAAACCTTACTCATCCATAAGTATTAGGTTATGAAGAAATTGTTTTCTATAATCTCTTTATCTCTAATTTTCTCATCAGTATTCTGCCAAACAGCTGATGAATACTATAAACGTGGAGCTGAAAAAGCAAATACACAAGATTATAACGGCGCAATTGAGGATTATACCAAAGCGATTGAGAAAGATCCCCAAAACGCATTTTACTACTGTCAGAGAGGCAATGCCAAATTAAGCGATCAAGATTATATCGGAGCAATTAGTGATTACACCAAAGCCATTGAAATTAACCCTTTATACGAAGAGGCTTATAGCAACAGAGGAAGCGCAAAAGTTAACCTTACCGATTACAGAGGAGCAATTCTAGACTTTACAAAGGTCATTGAGATAGACCCAAAAAGTGCACACGCATATTGCAACAGGGGTCTTGTGAAAATCACATTAGGCCAAAAGGATAGCGGATGCTTAGATTTAAGCAAAGCTGGTGAGCTAGGCCTAGACTTTGCGTATGATGCAATTCAGGAGTATTGTAAATAGAGATTAAAACATTGAAAAACTATTGAAAATTAAACACATGAATACCAGCGAAATACTCATATATAAAAACAATGAAGGCGATATAAAAATAGATGTTCGACTAGAGGATGAAACCGCTTGGCTTACACAAGCTCAAATGGGAATACTTTTCAATAAGGATAAACGCACTATATCTGAGCATATTAACAATATTTTCAAAGAAGGTGAACTGAACGGAAGTTCAGTTGTCCGGAATTTCCGGACAACTGCTACCGATGGCAAATCCTACGATGTTAATTACTACAACCTCGATGTCATAATTTCAGTTGGTTACCGTGTAAAATCACAACAAGGTACACAATTCCGTATTTGGGCAACACAAAGGCTTAAGGAATATATTATTAAAGGTTTTACCCTAAACGACGAGCGTTTTAAGTCGGGCAGTTCAATGAACTATTTCTCTGAATTGCAAGAACGTATTAGGGAGATACGTATCTCTGAACGATTCTTCTACCAAAAAATCAAAGATATATACAAAACAAGCATCGATTATAATGCCCATGATGAACAAACAATCCTGTTCTTTAAAGTGGTACAAAACAAATTGCTTTGGGCAATTAGCCAGCAAACGGCAGCCGAACTAATATACCGCCGTATTGATGCTTCGTTACCCTTGCTCGGGATGCAATCGTATGACAAGAAAAATTCTGTAAGCATTAAAAAAACTGATATTAGCGTTGCTAAGAATTACCTGAACGAGAACGAAATAAAACTCTTAGGTTTACTGGTTGAACAATACCTTGCTTTTGCCGAAACAATGGCACAACAGCAAACCCCAATGTACATGAAGGATTGGATTGAACGGCTCGATTCCATTCTACAGCTAAACGGCAGGGAGTTACTCACACACGCCGGAAAAATAAGCCACCAGATGGCTTTAGATAAATCGGAAGTTGAATACGAGAAATACAAAGAAAAACAGAAAGAGATATCAAAAGAATTGAGTTTGAAAGAAATTGAAGAGGATATTAAAAGATTAAAAAGATTATAATAATATAATTGGATATCAATGTCGTTGACTTAAGCTATAAAGGTTTGTAATTCATATAGTAGAGTTTCTTTGGGCGTTTTTTTCTTTCATGCTTTCGGCCAGGGCGAACAATTTCCCTTGTTTGGCTTACAATGGAATC